>CAZRKV010000123.1:0-8099 GCA_964600305.1 uncultured Nocardioides sp.
GCCACCACGATCGCGCCCGGCGTGCGCGATGTGCTGCTCACCGGCAAGGTGTACGAGGCCGCCCAGCGCAACAGCCGCAACAAGGGCGCCCGGCGGTACGACGCCATCGTGCTCGACGCCCCGCCGACCGGACGCATCGCCCAGTTCCTGAACGTCAACGACGAGCTCGCCGGGCTGGCGAGGGTCGGACCGATCCGCAGCCAGGCCGACACCGTGATGACGCTCTTCCGCTCGCCCCGCACCGCCGTCCACCTGGTGACGCTGCGGGAGGAGATGCCGGTGCAGGAGACCAGTGACGGGATCGAGCAGCTGCGGGCCTCCGACCTGCCGGTGGGGGGTGTGGTGGTCAACCAGGTCCGGCCCCAGGACCTGGACGTCGACGAGCTCGCCGACATCCGGGCCGATCGCGTCGAGGCGGCCACCGTGGAGAAGGAGCTCCGGTCCGCCGGGGTCGAGGTCGACGACGCGCTCGTGGACGGCCTGCTGCACGAGGCCCGCGAGCACGCCGAGCGCCGGGCCCTGGAGGACGAGCAACGGAGGCTGGTCGCCGACCTGGGCCGCCCGACCTACGAGCTCCCCCGGATCGCGGGGGGCGTGGACCTCGGGAGCCTCTACGAGCTGGCGCAGCACCTGCGGGACCAGGGGATGGCATGAGCCGCACACGCACCAGGGTCGGTCCGCTGACGGCCGCACGCGCCGGGGGCCTCGACGTCGACGCCCTGCTCGACGACCCCGCGACGGGGATCATCGTCTGCACCGGCTCCGGGGGCGTCGGCAAGACCACCACGTCCGCCGCCCTGGCGCTGCGCGCCGCCGAGCGGGGCCGCAAGGTCGTGGTGCTGACCATCGACCCGGCCCGACGCCTGGCCCAATCGATGGGGATCGGCTCGCTCGAGAACACCCCGCGGCCGGTGCCCGGCGTCGGGCGCGACGGGGGCTCGCTGGACGCGATGATGCTGGACATGAAGAGCACCTTCGACGAGGTGGTCCTGAGCCAGGCGACCCCGGAGAAGGCGCGCCAGATCCTCGAGAACCCCTTCTACGTGGCGCTCTCGACCTCCTTCGCAGGCACCCAGGAGTACATGGCGATGGAGAAGCTCGGGCAGATCCACCGGGACGCGCAGCGCACCGGGGACTACGACCTGATCGTCGTGGACACCCCGCCCTCGCGCTCGGCGCTGGACTTCCTCGACGCCCCGGAGCGGCTCAGCTCATTCCTCGACGGGCGCTTCATCAAGCTCCTGCTGACCCCGGCCAGGGGGCCGGCGCGGATGATGACGGCCGGCTTCGGCCTGGTCACGGGGGCCCTCACCAAGGTCCTCGGCACGCAGGTGCTGCGCGACATGCAGACCTTCGTGGCCGCGTTCGACACCCTGTTCGGCGGGTTCCGGGCCCGGGCCCAGAAGACCTACGAGCTGCTACAGCACCCCAGCACCGCCTTCGTGGTCGTCGCCGCCCCCGAGCCCGACGCACTCCGGGAGGCGGAGTACTTCGTCGACCGGCTGCGCGAGGACGAGATGCCCCTGGCCGGCCTCGTGGTGAACCGGGCCAGCCCGGCGCCGGGGAGCGAGCTGTCCGCGGACGAGGCCACCGCCGCAGCCGAACGGATCCGGCGCCACGACCCGGAGTCGCTCACCGCGGACCTGCTCCGGCTGCACGCGGACCGGGTCCGCATCATCCAGCGCGAGCAGGGCCTCCGAGAGCGGTTCACGGCCGCCCATCCCGACGTACCGGCGAGCATCGTGCCCGCCCTGGCGACCGACGTGCACGACCTCGAGGGGCTGCGCAGCGTCGGGGAGCTGCTCGCCGCGGGCGGTCAGCTGGCGTCGGCGTAGTCGCGGCGAGCCGCCTCCAGCAGGCGTCGCCACGACTCGTCCGGACGGCGCCGCAGGAGCGCACGGCGCTCGCGCTCGGTCATGCCGCCCCAGACACCCCACTCGATCCGGTTGTCCAGCGCCTCGGCCAGGCACTCGGTGCGCACCGGGCACGTGGCACAGACCCGCTTGGCCTTGTTCTGCTCCGCCCCCCGCACGAACAGCTCGTCCGGCTCGGCGTTGCGGCAAGCCGCCTGGGCGGCCCAGTCATCTACCCACATCGTGCAATCCCCACTTCTCCGTCAGGGCGGCGGACCCCACATCCGCCGTTTCCCCGGGGAAACCCCCGCGATTCCACGGTATGGACCCCGCCTCCGGGGTGACAGAGCACTTTGGCCTAAATCGGCCTAGTCATTTTTGACTAGGCCGGCCTCCCGGCCGGGCGGGCCCCGACCGCGGGGACTCGGCCCGCGGGCCGGCTTCCCGTACTCTGGAGCCCATGTCCGTGCCTGACTCCGAGCGGCTGCCGCCCTCTCGCGTCCTCTCCCACCTCGGGGTGATGGCCGCGGTGGCCGCCGTCATGGGAGTCATCGTCGCCGGGCTCGCGATCCCGTTCGCCGGTGTGGCCGGGATCGGCGCCAAGGACGTCGCAGAGAGCATGGACAGCCTCCCCGCGGAGCTCGAGACCGAGCCGCTGCCCCAGAAGACGCAGATCGTCGACGCGAACGACAACGCCGTCGCCACGATCTTCGACGAGAACCGGGTCAACGTCTCCCTCGACCAGGTCTCGCGCCGGATGAGGGCCGCGATCGTCGCCATCGAGGACTACCGCTTCTACGAGCACGGCGCCATGGACCTCAAGGGGACCCTGCGTGCCCTGGTCACCAACCAGGCGAGCAACGAGGTCGTCCAGGGCGGCTCCTCGATCACCCAGCAGATGGTGAAGCTGACCCTGGTGCAGCAGGCCGAGACCGACGAGGAGCGCCAGGCGGCGACCGACGACACCTACGCCCGCAAGCTGCGCGAGCTGCGGTACGCGATCGCGGTCGAGGAGAACTACTCCAAGGACTGGATCCTCGAGCGCTACCTCAACCTCGCCTACTTCGGCGACGGTGCCTACGGCATCCAGGCGGCCGCTCGCCACTACTTCGGCAAGAACGCCAAGAAGCTGAACCTGCGGGAGTCCGCCCTGCTCGCCGGGCTGGTCAAGAACCCCTCCGGCTACGACCCGACCAACTACCCCGAGCGGGCCCGCGAGCGTCGCAACGTCGTCCTGGACCGGATGGCCCAGCTGAGCGTGATCGAGAAGCAGCGTGTCGAGAAGGTCAAGCAGCGCAAGCTGGGCCTGAACATCACGCGCACCAACAACGGTTGCGTCAACTCCCGCGCCCCGTTCTTCTGTGACTACGTCCTGTCCTACCTGATGGAGGACGAGTCCCTGGGCGAGACCGAGGAGGAGCGGCGCAACCTGCTCTACTCCGGTGGCCTGACCATCCGGACCACCATCGACACCCGCTTCCAGGACGCCGCCGACTCCTCGGTGCGCAACCAGGTCAACCCCACCGACCGGGCGATCGGCGCCCTGGCCCTGGTGGAGCCGGGGACGGGCGCGGTGAAGGCGATCTCGCAGTCGCGTCCCATGGGTCGGGGAGAGGGGCAGACCTTCCTCAACCACGTGGTGCCCGAGCGGTACGGCGACTCCGCGGGCTTCCAGCCGGGGTCGACGTTCAAGGTCTTCGTCCTGGCCTCCGCACTCAACCAGGGGATCCCGCCCAACCGGACCATCAGCTCGCCGCAGCAGGTCCACATCCCGGCGAGCAGCTACCGGGTCTGCAACGGGGAGAACTACCGCTCCACCGAGGTCTGGTCACCGCAGAACTCCACGTCGAACGGCACGTTCGACCTCTACCGCGGGACCCAGCTGTCGGTGAACACCTTCTTCGCCCAGCTGGAGCTGCTGACCGGCCTGTGCGGGCCGTACCAGCTCGCCAAGAAGATGGGCGTGGGGCTGGACAACCCCACCAGCGAGATGGTGCCGTCGTTCACCCTCGGTGTCGCCGACGTGAGCCCGTTGGAGATGGCCTCGGCGTACGCCACCTTCGCCGCCCGCGGCGAGGCCTGCGAGGCCCGGCCGGTGACCGCGATCGCAGACCCCGGGGGGAACGTCCTCAAGGAGTACCCGGCCCAGTGCGAGCGGGTGCTGCCCGAGAACGTCGCCGACGGGGTGAACGACGTCCTGAAGGGCGTGACCGCGCCGGGCGGGTTCGGCCAGTACATCGCTCCCTCGATCCCCTCCGCCGGCAAGACCGGCACCACGCAGGACGGCAAGGCCGTCTGGTTCATCGGATACACCCCCCAGCTGGCGACCGCCGCCATGATCGCGGGGGCGAACCAGCAGGGCCAGCCGATCCCGTTGGCCGGCCAGACGATCGGTGGTCAGTACATCAGCACCGCGAGCGGCTCGGGCTTCGCCGGCCCCATGTGGGGTGGCGCCATGGGCACCATCGAGCAGTGGCTGGACTACGAGACGTTCACGCCGCCCTCCGGCCTGGGCGGCAGCAGCACCACCGAGGGCGCCGACGACCTCGGGGTGGTGGTCCGCGAGGGAGGCGGCGACGACGGCGACGACGACGAGGGCGACGACGGGGGCACCGACGGGGGTGACGACTGAGCGCCGGCCCCGGCACGGTGGTCAGTCGGCCAGCTGGCGCCGTACCTCGGCGGCGACGGCGGCTCCGTCGGCCCGGCCCTTGACCTGGGGCTGGACCACGCCCATCACCTTGCCCATGGCGCGCATGCCCTCGCTCGCGGCGCCGGTGCGCTCGATCGCCTCACCGACCACCCGGGCGATCTCCTCCTCGGAGAGCTGCTGCGGGAGGTAGTCCGCGATCACCGACGCCTCGGCCCGCTCCCGCTCGGCCATCTCGGTGCGGCCACCCTCGTCGAACGCCTGGGCGGCCTCCCGGCGCTTCTTCGCCTCGGTCGAGAGCAGGCCGACGATGTCGTCGTCGGACAGCTCCCGGTGCTCCTTGCCGGCCACCTCGGCGTTGCTCACCGAGGTCAGCACCATCCGCAGGGTGGCGGACCGGAGCTCGTCGCGCGCCTTCATCGCCGCGGTCAGGTCGCTGCGCAGACGGTCCTTGAGAGCACTCATGAACACCATTGTGGCAGCCTTGCGCCGTGCAACCCTCACGCGCTCTCACCCGCACCGTGGCCGTGGGTGCCGGCTTCGGCGCCGCCCTCGCGGCGTACGGCCTCGCCGAGGCGCGTGCGTACACGCTGCGCCAGGTGAACCTTCCG
Organism: uncultured Nocardioides sp.; assembly: GCA_964600305.1. Classification (GTDB taxonomy): domain Bacteria; phylum Actinomycetota; class Actinomycetes; order Propionibacteriales; family Nocardioidaceae; genus Nocardioides. The sequence continues at coordinate 5,115 of CAZRKV010000123.1, forward strand.
GTGCTCCCGGCCGGGCACCGACCGTTGCGGGTGCTGCACCTCTCCGACCTACACCTCACGCCGGGGCAGCGTGCCAAGCAGCGGTGGCTCCGCGACCTCGCGGCCCTGGAGCCGGACCTGGTGGTCAACACCGGGGACAGCCTGGCGCACCGGGACGCGGTGCCCGCGGTCCTGGAGTCGCTGGGAGACCTGCTGTCGGTCCCCGGCGTGTTCGTGCTCGGCTCGAACGACTACTTCGAGCCGTCGATCCGCAACCCGCTGCGGTACCTGCTGCCCGACGACGGGCAGCGCAACACCCACACCCCGCCCCTGCCGTGGCGCGAGCTGGTGCGCCGATTCACGGACGCGGGGTGGCGCGACCTCAGCAACCGCCGGGACCGGATCACCGTCGGCGACACCACCGTCGCCTTCGCCGGGGTGGACGACCCCCACCTGGGCTACGACGACCTCGAGGCGGTCGCCGGGGCTGCCGACCCCGGGGCGGACCTGCGCCTCGCGGTGGCGCACGCGCCGTACCTGCGGGTGCTGGACGGCTTCGCCCGGGACGGGTACGACGCCATCATCGCGGGCCACACCCACGGCGGCCAGGTCTGCCTCCCCGGGGGCCGGGCACTCACGACGAACTGCGACCTGGACACCGCCCGGGCCAGGGGCCTGCACCGCCATCCCCGCGAGTCCGTGCCCGGTGACCCCGGCTCCTCGTGGCTGCACGTGTCGGCCGGCCTCGGCACCAGCCCCTACGTCCGGGTGCGGGTCAGCTGCCGGCCCGAAGCCACCCTGATCACGCTGCTGCCGGCCTGAGCGGCGCCGGACCGAGCGTGGTCGCACCCGATTTCGGGTGCCGCCGTCGGCTCCGGTATCGTCCCCGGTGCCCCGTTCGCCGGGGTGGCGGGCTGTGGCGCAGTTTGGTAGCGCGCCTCGTTCGGGACGAGGAGGCCGCAGGTTCAAATCCTGTCAGCCCGACCGCGCGACGTGACACCCGGACCTGCGAACGTCAGGTCCGGGTGTCGTGCATTTCGGGGTGCCCGGCGAGGATCGGCTCACGCGAGGACGACCTCCGACTCCGCGGGGACCCAGCTCGACCCGTCGGGACGACGGAATGCCAGGGGGAGCCCCCGCGCGGTGCGGTGGGGTCGGGAGTCGGTGACCTGCACGTGGACGTGCGGCTCGGTGCTGTTGCCCGAGTTCCCGCACTCTCCGAGCTGGTCCGCGACGGCGACCCTGTCGCCCGGCTGCACGCGCACGCTCCCGCGACGCAGGTGCGCGAGCAGGACGAAGGGGCCGCCCGGGCCGAGGTCGATCACGACCCGGTTGCCTGCGATCGCGTCCACGCCGGCCCGTACGCGTTGCGCCTGCGTGAGTGCGTACGCCGCAAGCGCCGGCTGCGAGCGCCGGGCCAGGTGGTCCGGCACGCCGTCACGGGTCTCCACGACGGTCCCGCCGATCGGAGCCAGGATCGGCACGCCGAAGCCGTGGAACGCCTCGGGAGCCTCGGTCGACACGAGGCTGCGCCAGGTGCGGGGGGCGGATCGCCCGAGGTCGTCCACCGCGACGAAGTCGATCGCCCAGGTCACGCCGAACAGGTCTGTCCCGTGGCTCGGGACCCGCCGGGCAGGGCTGTTCTCCGTCCGCCAGCGCCCGCGGAAGGGCAGGTCGAGGACGACGGGCGACGTGGCTGTCACGACCCGAACCTAGCGTGGCGGGGCACCGGGCGCGGTGACCGCCGGGGCCGGCCGGGTCATCCGGGGACTCGGGCGCCCGGCCTGCCGGCTTCTGGCACACTGCGGCGCATGGCTGACAAGGACCCCGGCAAGGGCCCGGAGGAGGAAGGCCCCTCCCTCGAGCTGCCGTCGTTCGGCTGGCGGCGCAAGAAGTCGCGCAAGCGCGCCCCGGCTGCTCCGGACGCACCCGCCGCGGACGAGCCCACCCCGGCCGAGGAACCGACGGCGAAGGGGCCCACGTCGGACGAGCCCGCCCCGGACGAGGAACCCACGCGTGAGGTTCCCCGCTACGACGAGACGCCGGTGGCGGAACCGGAGCCCCCGACCGAACCGGTCCGGGAGCCGGAGCCCACGGCCGAACCGGCGCGCGAGCCCGCCGTCGCCGGGGAATCGGCCGCCGCCACGGGCTCCCGACGGGGCCCCCGGCTGCCGACCTTCGCGAGCCGGAAGGCCACGAAGGAGCCGGCGCCGGCCGCGGCGACGCCGTCGTCGGGTTCCGACTCCCAGCCGGTCATGGACTCCCCCACCGAGGACGAGGAGCGGTCCGGAGCGGTCTGGGAGGGTCTCCAGCTCCCCGACCTGCCGGGTCGGGTGGCCGCCGGGGTCGTCGGCGTCGTGATCGGCCTGCTGGCGGTGCTCGCGACGTTCGGCGCGATGCGGCTGTGCAGCCTGCTCCGCGGCACGTCCTCCTGCGGCGGGCCCGGCCTGCTCCTGCTGATCGCGATCCTGGTCCTGCTGGTGCTGCTGGGCGGCTGGCTGCTCAAGGGGTTCGGCCAGCCCGACCCGATGAGCACGAGCTTCCTCGCGGTGGGCCTGGTGGCCGTGGTCGCGCTGCTGTTCCTGATCGACGTGCTGTTCTCGTGGACCATGGTCATCGTGATCCCGCTGGTGGGCGCCGGGACCTACGTCCTCTCCCACTGGGTCACGACGAACGTCATCGAGCCCGCACGCGAGGATCCCCCGGCCTGAACCAGACCGGGGGATCCTCGGGCAGTCCCGAGCGGCTCAGCGGTCGGCGAGCAGCTCCGCGATCTGCACCGTGTTCAGGGCGGCGCCCTTGCGCAGGTTGTCGTTGCTGATGAACAGCGCCAGGCCCCGGTTGTCCGGGACACCCTCGTCCTGGCGCAGCCGCCCGACGTACGACGGGTCCTTCCCGGCCGCCTGCAACGGCGTCGGGATGTCAGCCAGCTCGACCCCCGGGGCGCCGGACAGGAGCTCCCGGGCCTGCTCGGGGGTCAGGGACTCGGCGAACTCGGCGTTGATC
>CAZRKV010000124.1:0-1784 GCA_964600305.1 uncultured Nocardioides sp.
TGGCGTCGGCGAACTCCGGGTCGGTCATGATCGTGGCCGGGTTGGAGTTCACCAGCACCACCCGCAGCCCCTCCTCCTTGAGGACCCGGCAGGCCTGGGTGCCGGAGTAGTCGAACTCGGCGGCCTGGCCGATGATGATCGGCCCCGAGCCGATCACCAGCACGGACTCGATGTCGGTACGGCGCGGCATCAGTGGTCCTTCCTGTCCCGGGTCGGGCCCTGGGCCGACTCCATGAGGCGGCAGAAGCGGTCGAAGAGGTAGCCCGCGTCGTGGGGGCCGGCGGCCGACTCGGGGTGGTACTGCACCGAGAAGGACCGCAGCGCGCCGTCGGCGTCGCGCAGCTCCAGGCCCTCGACCACCTGGTCGTTGAGGTTGACGTGGCTGACCGTGACCCGCCCGTACGGCGACTCCACCGAGTCGTCGAACGCGCGCCCGTCGGGCCAGGCGACCGCGAACCCGTGGTTGTGGGAGGTGACTTCCACCTTGCCGGTGGTCCGGTCCAGCACCGGTTGGTTGACGCCGCGGTGGCCGTAGGTGAGCTTGTAGGTCTCCAGGCCCAGGGCGCGGCCGAAGAGCTGGTTGCCGAAGCAGATCCCGAAGTAGGGCAGGCCCCGGTCCAGGGCCTGCTGCAGCAACTGGATCTGTCCGGTGGTCGCGGCGGGGTCCCCGGGCCCGTTGGAGAAGAAGAGCCCGTCCGGGCGGGTGGCGAGCACGTCGTCGAGGGAGGACGTCGCCGGGAGCACGTGCACCTCGATCCCGCGCTCGGCCATCATCCGGGGGGTGTTGGCCTTCAGTCCCAGGTCCAGCGCGGCCACGGTGAACGCCTTCTCGCCGACGGCGGGCACGACGTAGGCCTCGTCGGTGGAGACCTCGCTCGACAGCTCGGCGCCGAGCATGCCCGGCGCCTCACGCACCCGCTGGCGCAGCGCCTCGGGGTCGGTCTCGGTCGTGGAGATGCCCACCCGCATCGCGCCCCGCTCGCGCAGGTGCCGGGTCAGCGCCCGGGTGTCGACGCCGCTGATGCCCACCACGCCGTGCGCGCGGAGCTCGCCGTCGAGCGAGCGCCGCGAGCGCCAGCTGGACGGCACCCGGGCGGGGTCGCGCACGACGTACCCGGCGACCCAGACCCGGTCGGACTCCTGGTCCTCGTCGTTGATCCCGGTGTTGCCGACGTGCGGTGCGGTCATCACCACCACCTGCCGGTGGTAGGAGGGGTCGGTGAGGGTCTCCTGGTAGCCGGTCATCGCGGTGGAGAAGACCACCTCGCCGAAGGTCTCGCCCTCGGCGCCGAAGGACTCGCCGCGGACCGTGCGGCCGTCCTCGAGCACCATCAGGGCGGGGACGGGCGCCGGGTGGCGCGTGGTGGGGCTCAAGCCAGGGTTCCTTCCAGGACGGTGGGTACGCCGCGCAGCAGCGTGGCGCGCACGGTGCCGGTGAGCTCACGGCCGTGCCAGGGGTTGTTGCGGGACAGCGACACCGACGCGTCACGGTCGACGGTGACGGTGGCGGTGGGGTCCACGAGGGTGAGGTTGGCGGGCGCGCCGACGGCCGGGTCGTGCCCCTGGTCGGCGAGCCCGGCGATCCGGGCCGGGGCCGTGGACATCACCCGGGCCACGTCGGCCCAGTCCATCCGGCCGCCGGACACCATGACCGTGCTCACCACGGACAGGGCGGTCTCCAGCCCGATCATGCCGAAGGCGCCGACGACGAAGGCGTGCTCCGTGTCGTGGCGTGCGTGCGGGGCGTGGGCGGTGGCGACCGCGTCGACGGTGCCGTCGGCGAG
>CAZRKV010000124.1:1794-8097 GCA_964600305.1 uncultured Nocardioides sp.
GGCGAGCCCGTCGCGCAGCGCCTGCACGTCCTCGTCGGGCCGCAGCGGCGGGTTGACCTTGTAGGTGGGGTCGTAGCCGGACAACAGGTCGGTGGTCAGCAGCAGGTGGTGTGGTGTCACCTCCGCGGTGACGTCGATGCCGCGGGCCTTCGCCCAGCGCAGCACGTCGACCGAGCCGGCCGTCGAGACGTGGGCGACGTGCAGCCGGGACCCGGTGTGCCGGGCCAGCATCACGTCCCGGGCGACGATGGTCTCCTCCGCGACCCCCGGCCACCCCGGGAGCCCGAGCCGTCCGGACACCTCGCCCTCGTGGCAGCAGGCCGTGCCGTCGGCCAGGGCGGGGTCCTGGGAGTGCTGGCTGACCACGCCCCCGAAGGCCGTGACGTACTCGAGGGCACGGCGCATCACCCGGGGGTCGGCCACGCACCGACCGTCGTCGGAGAACACCCGCACCCGGGCCCGGGAGCGCGCCATCAGGCCGAGCTCGGCCAGCTCGACCCCGGCCAGGTCGCGGGTGACCGCACCGACGGGGTGCACGTCGACCAGGCCCGCCCGGCGGCCCAGGTCGTGGACCCGCTCCGCGGCCTCGGCCGTGTCGGTGACGGGGCTGGTGTTCGCCATGGCGAGCACCGCGGTGTAGCCGCCGACGGCCGCGGCCCGGGAGCCGGTCAGCACCGTCTCGGCGTCCTCGCGACCGGGTTCGCGCAGGTGGGTGTGCAGGTCCACCAGGCCCGGGAGCGCCACCAGTCCGCCCGCGTCGAGGACCCGGGCGTCCGCCGGTGCGTCCACGCGCCCGACCTGCTGGATCACGCCGTCGTCGACGAGCAGGTCGGCGCTGTCCGCGCCCGGCAGCCGGGCTCCCCTGATCACCAGGCTCATGCGGTCTCCTCCCCGGCCAGCAGGTGGTAGAGCAACGACATCCGCACCGCGACCCCGGCCGAGACCTGGTCGAGGACGACCGACTGGGCGGCGTCGGCGGCGTCGGCGGTGATCTCCAGTCCCCGGTTCATCGGGCCGGGGTGGCAGATCGGTACGTCGGGTCGCAGCAGCCCGAGCCGCTCGCGCGTGAGGCCGTAGCCGACGGTGTACTCGCGGGGGCTCGGGAAGTAGCCACCGGCCATCCGCTCCCGCTGCACCCGCAGCATCATCACCGCGTCGGCCTCGGGCAGCACCGCGTCGAGGTCGTAGGACGTCGCGAAGCCGGCCTCGCGGGACCAGGCCCCGATCCCGGACGGCATCAACGTCGGTGGGGCGACGACGGTGACCTCGGCGCCGAGCCGGGTCAGGGTCACGACGTTGCTCCGGAAGACGCGGCTGTGGGTCAGGTCCCCCACCAGCACCACGTGCCGGCCGCGCAGGTCGCCCAGCCGCTGCCGCAGGGTGTAGGCGTCGAGCAGCGCCTGGGTGGGGTGCTCGTGCGTGCCGTCACCGGCGTTGACGACGACGGCGTCGACCCACTGGCTGATCTGGTGGGCCGCCCCGCTCGCCGAGTGGCGCACCACGAGGGCGTCGACCCCCATCGCGCAGATGGTCTGCACGGTGTCGCGAAGGCTCTCGCCCTTGGAGGCCGAGGAGCCCTTGCCGGTCACGTTGATGGTGTCGGCGGAGAGCCACTTCCCGGCGATCTCGAAGCTGGAACGGGTGCGTGTGGAGTCCTCGAAGAACAGGTTGATGATGGTGCGGCCGCGCAGCGCGGGCAGCTTCTTGACCTCCCGCTGCTGCACGTCGTGCATCTCGGCCGCCGTGTCGAGGATCCGGTGCAGGTCGTGGACGGCCAGGTCGTCGGCGGAGAGCAGGTGCCGCTTCATCCGATCGCCACCTCGTCGTACCCGTCGACCTCCTCGACCCTGACGCTCACCCGCTCGGTGCGGGCGCTGGGGAGGTTCTTGCCGACGTGGTCGGCCCGGACGGGCAGCTCCCGGTGGCCGCGGTCGACCAGGACCGCCAGCCGCACGGCAGCCGGCCGCCCGAGGTCGGACACCGCGTCCAGGGCGGCCCGGACGGTGCGCCCGGAGAAGAGCACGTCGTCGACGAGGACCACGACCCGCCCGTCGATCCCCTCGGCCGGGATCGAGGTCCGGTGCGGGCTGCGGGTCGGGTTGGACCGGAGGTCGTCGCGGTACATCGTCACGTCGAGCGACCCCACCGGCACGGTGGTGCCCTCGACCCCGTCGATCCGGTCGGCGATCCGCCGGGCGAGCGGGACACCTCGGGTCTGGATACCGAGCAGGACGAGGTCGCCGGCGCCCTTGTTGCGCTCGAGGATCTCGTGGGAGATGCGGGTGAGGGCCCGGGACACGTCGCCGGCGTCGAGGACGGTGCGGGCGTCGGGAGCTCCCGGGTGCGGGGTGGCAGGCATGGGCCGCCGGACCTCCTTCTCCGCCTCACGGGACGGTGAGTTAAAGGATGTCGATCGGGCGTGACTCTAGCAGGCCGGGGCGGCGACCCCGTTCACTGGTCGAGGAGCGGACCGAGGGGGCCGAGGTCGAGGTTGAGGTCCTCGCTGGTCAGGTCGAACCGGGCCTTGAGCTCGTCCATCGCCTCCTCGAGGTGCATCAGCCCCAGGCCGAGCTCGTCGATCTGCTCCTCGCTGAGGTCGCCCTCGTCGACGCGTCGCAGCGCCTGCTTCTCCATCAGCTGCCGGACCAGCTCGACGATGGTGAGCACCAGCTTGAACAGGTCGCGCTGGACCGCCTCCGAGTCGGTCTCCAGGCGCTGACCGAGGCGGGAACGCTGGTCCATCAGTCCTCCTCCGACCCCTGGGTGGTCTCGGCCGCGGCGAGCCACGCCGATCCGGTGGCCGGTACCCGCATCTCCTCGCGGACCGAGGAGATCAGGGCGTGCAGGCGCACCTGCACCAGGTCCACCCCGGCCAGCGAGATCACCACGTCACCGGAGAGCACGATCCCGGTGCCGAGGAGCCGGTCGAGCAGGTCCACGAGGGACACCTGCCGGCGCGCCCCCGCGTCCGTGGCGGGTCGCTCACCGACCAGGCGCACCTCGTCGAGGGCGCTCGCGGACGTCTGGCTCATGGCTGCTCCAGCGTGGCGAAGGAGTACGGCGGCCACGGGCCGGCCACGCTGATCCCGGCCCCGGGGTGGTCCCCGGCGAGCGTCTCGACGGCCTCCACGAACGCCTCCTGCTCCGCGTCGTCGACGAGGTAGGCACCGTTGAGCGTCATCGTGCGGGAGTGGCCGGCGAGCTTGGGGTCCTGGGGCTGCAGGCGACGGCTGGCCACGGCACGGGAGGCGAGCACCTCGTGCACCTGCCCGGCGAGGGCGAGGGCCTGCTCCTCCGCGTCGTGGCGCTGCTCCACCTGCTCCTTGCGTCGGCGGAGGTACGCCGCTCCGGCGCCCGCACCGGAGCGTGCCTCCCCCGCGGCCACGGGGGCGCGCCGGCCCTCCTCGGCCGGGGGTGCGAAGGCCTTCACGCTCCACTCGTGGCGTCCGGTGACCCGGTCCAGGGCGGCCGCCAGGGGCTCGTGCTGCTCCTCCAGCCGGGCGCGGACACCGTCGTCGTCGTGGTAGATGGTCGCGAGCCGCAGCGGGGCGACCGGACCCGAGCCGGCCACGGCGTGGACGACGTCGTCGTGCCCTCGCGCGACCTCCTCGAGCCAGGCCAGGTCCTCGAGGTTGCGCCGCAGCCCCTCCTCACCGAACTCCGCGAGGTCGACGGCGCTGACCACGGCGACCAGCCCCCGGTGCTCGACGACATCGAGCGGCGCCCCGCGCAGCCCGGTGGCCCCGCCGAGCGACCCCGGGTCGAGGTCGCGCGTGATGGCGTACACGTAGCGGCCCGTTCCCAGCTCCTCGGTCACGCGTCAGTCACCGTCCTTCCCCGACTCCAGCTCCTCGAGCCGCTCCCGCAGCTGGCGGTTCTCCTCCTGCAGCCCCTGCTGGCTGGTCGTCAACATCGGGTCGTTGCGCCACCAGTCGATACCCATCTCCTGGGCCTTGTCGACCGACACCAGCAGCAGCCGGATCTTGATGGTCAGCAGCTCGATGTCGAGCAGGTTGACCTTGATGTCGCCGGCGATGATCACACCCTTGTCGAGCACGCGCTCGAGCACATCGGCCAGGGTGGCCGGGTGGGGGCGCGAGGACTCCCCCATGGGGAGGGACTGGCGCTGGGTCGCGGGGGTCGACGGCGTCTGGCTCATCTCACTCCTCTCCGGGGGTGCCACGGGCGAAGCGCCGCAGACGGCGGTACCCCACGAGGTCCCCGTCCTCGTCCAGCTCCACCTCGTAGGTCCCGAGCACGTCGGTCGTGTTGGGGATCCGGCGCACCTCGACCACCTGGGCGGTGACGGTCCAGCCGTCGTCGGTGCGCTCGAGGCCGGTCACGCCCTCGACCTCCTGGCCGGTGAGCTCACCCAGCTGCCGGCCGGCGCTGCGCGCGAGGTCGAGCGCCTTGGGGCGAGGTGGGGCCTCGGCCCGGGGCGCGCTGGCCTTCCGGGCGGCGCCTCCGCTCGACGACTTCGTGCTCGTCGACTTCTTGGTGGGCGATCCCGACTTCTTGCCCGTCGACTTCTCGCCCGACTTCTTCGTGGACTTGTTCGTGGACTTCTCGGTGGACTTCTCGGTGGACTCAGTGGCCATCTCATGCCTCCCGGTTCGCGCGGCGGGTCCGCGCCTCGAGCAACCGCTCGACGAGCTCTTCCTCCATCGCCGTGGCCTCCTCGTCGGAGATCTCGCCGGCCTGGCGTCGTTCATCGACCGCCTGGAGCTGCCGCCGGATGGCAGCGGGGTCGTAGTACTGCTCCTCGGCCTGCTCCAGCACCTGCTCGGCGACCCAGACCGTGCCCCGCAGCGGGGCCAGGGGGGCGCCGAGGATGCCGGTGATCAGTCCCATGGGTCACTCCTCCACGAAGTCGTAGGGCGGTAGTGGGCCGAGCAGTTGCAGGTGCACCCTCTCGTGGATCGCCTCGGCGCGCACCTCCAGGGCCTCCTCCAGGTCCTGGAACCGGTCGCGGGCGACCAGGCACGGGATCTCGGCGAGGTCGTCCACCCCGCCGCCGAGCCGCACCCGGTTGGCCCGCACGTGGGGCTCGACGAGGTCCAGCAGCTCCTGGGCGTCCTCCTGCCGCTTGTGCTCCATGGCGGCGGCCACGAGCTCTCCGAGACGCACCCGCTCGGCGTGGGTCTCCTCCTCGGACCGACCCCGGGTGAGCTCCCGCAACCGGGCCACCTCCGGGTCCGTCGCGACGACCTCGGCCAGCACGACCTCGGGGTTGTAGGTGGCTCGCAGGGTGTACTGGTCGGTGCCCTCCAGGTCGGCCAGCAGGGCGAGGAACCGGTCCCGGTCGGGCTCGAGCAGCTGGTGGACCACGTCGTCGGCGTCGATCATCACGCTCCCGAACTGGATCGGGACCACCGGCCCTCCGGCCGCCAGGGACGAGAGCACCTCGCCGTGGGCCATCAGGTCCGCCCGGTGGGCCGGGGGGCGGTCCAGGTCGACCATGCCGACCGCGGCCGCGAGCTCCTCGTCGCCGACGAGCTCCACGGGCGCCTCGGCCACGCCGACGAGGTCCTCGCCCACCGGGTGGTCCGTCCCGGCGACGATGCCGTACACGTAGCAACCGAGCCCACCGGTGGCCTGCTCGCCACCGGGGGCCCGGTCTGCCGTCGCCCGGGTCATCCCTTCTCGGAGGAACGACGCCGCGGAGCGGAGGACTTCTTGCGCCGGGGACGCTCTTCCTCCTCCTCGTCCTCGTCGTCGTCGCCGGTGAACGCGTCCTTGACCCCCTGGATCGCGCCGCTGGTCTTCTTCGCGGCACCGGACTGCTGGAGGTCGCCGACGGCCTCGGTGAGGCCCTGGCCGGACGCCTGGCCGAGGTCCATCCGGTTGGTGGCCTCGGCGAACCGGAGGTAGGTGTCGACGCTGGCGATCACGATCCGCGCATCGACGGTGAGGATCTCGATGCCCACCAGGGACACGCGGACGTAGGCGTCGATGACGATGCCCTTGTCGAGGATGATCTCGATGACGTCCGCGAGGCCGCTCGGCGCCGGGCGCTCGAGGTAGCCGCCTCCGCGGCGTTGGCTGGATGTTGCGACGGTCATGCTGGTTCCTTCCGACTCGTACCGTGCTCAGCGCTTGCGCCGTCCACGTCGTGATCCCTTGGGCTTCTCCTCGGGCTCGTCCTCCGGTTCTTCCTCGGGTTCCTCCTCGTACTCCTCGGCGGGTTCCTCGTCGTACTCGGCCTCGGGTTCCTCCTCGTACTCCCCCTCGGCGGGTTCTTCCTCGTACTCGGCCTCAGGTTCCTCCTCGTACTCCCCCTCGGCGGGTTCTTCCTCGTACTCC
>CAZRKV010000125.1:0-8045 GCA_964600305.1 uncultured Nocardioides sp.
GTAGACCTTCTCCTTACCATGGAGACGCTCTGCCGACTGAGCTAAAGGGGCGCGATCACAACCGCGACGAGAACGATACACATGCCCCTCGACGTTCCCGAAATCGGGTCGGTGCGGCCCGGACCACGCCCGGTGTCCGGCCCGCGCACGTCCGGGTACGCCGGTTCACGCCCGGTCGAGGCGCGCGAAGCCGCTGGCCTCCTCCAGCTCGTAGGCCAGCTCCAGCAGGGTCGCCTCCCGGCCCCGGGCCGCCCCGAACATCATCCCCAGCGGCAGTCCGCGGTGGGACCCCCCGGGCGACCCGTCGGACGGCTCCTCGGGCCACCCCGCCCGTGACCGGCCCAGCGGCAGCGAGATCGCGGGGTCGCCGGAGGCGTTGTGCCACGGGGTGAACGCCACCCAGTCCTGCAGCCGCTCGATGACCTCGTCGTACCCCAGCCGGGGGTCCAGGTACCCCAGGGGCGGGGTCGGGTGCGCCAGCGTCGGGCTGAGCACGACGTCGTGGTCGCGGTGGAACCGGGCGCTGACCCGCCGCGTCCCCGCGAGCCGGGCCACGGCCGCCGGCAACCGGTGCAGGTGCCGCACCAGGTGCCGGTCCAGCCCGCGGGTGAGCTCGTCGGTCCACTCCTTGTCCCACGTCGGGCCGAAGGTGTGCCGGCCGGTGCGCACCAGGTACGACGCCAGCATCGACCAGTACAGCAGGAAGTCCTCGGGGAAGGACGACGGCACGGGTGGGTCGACCTCGGTGACGTGGTGCCCGAGGCCCTCCAGCAGGGCGGCCACGCGGAAGGTCTCGTCGCGGACCTCGTCGGTGCACTCCCGGTCGACCGACCGGCTCACCACGGCGATCCGGAGCCGGGCCCGCCCCGGACGGGTGATGTCCCCGATCGGCGGCAGGGAGAGGTCCCGGTAGACCTTCTCCGCCTCGCGGAAGAAGGCGGCGGTGTCGCGCACGCTCCGGGTCAGGACGCCATCGGCGACCAGCCGCACGGGCATCCGGCGCGTCATCGCCTCCTGGGCCAACCGCCCCCGGGTGGGCTTGAGTCCCACCAGGCCGGTCGCGGCCGCGGGGATGCGGATCGAGCCGCCACCGTCGTTGGCGTGGGCGATCGGCACGGCGCCGGACGCGACCAGGGCGGCGGCGCCGGCCGAGGAGGCGCCGGAGCTGTGGCTGGGGTCCCAGGGGTTGCGCACCGGCCCCTGGCGCGGGTGCTCGGCGGAGGCGCTGAAGCCGAACTCGGAGAGCCGGGACTTGCCCAGCGGGAGCAGGCCGGTGGCGAGGTACATCCGGGCGAAGTCGCCGTCGGCGCGGCTGGGGGCGGCGGTGAAGGCATCGGTGCCGTGCTGGGTCGGCATCCCGGCCACGTCGACGTTGTCCTTGACGAAGGTGGGGACACCGGCGAAGAACCCGCCCCCGGGGTCGGCCGCGGCACGGCGGGCCTGGTCGTGGGCGGCGTACGCGACGGCACCGAGCCGGGGGTCCACGTCCTCGGTACGGGCGATCGCGGCCTCGACCACCTCGGGCGCCGAGACCCGGCCGTCGGCCAGGGCCTGCACCAGCCCCACCGCGTCGTGGTCGGCGAGGGCGTCGTCACGGAAGGCGTGGACCCGACTCATGCGTTGCACGCTACCGAGCGCACCGGGAGCGACCGCGTCAGCCCGGCCGGCGGACCCGGATCACCTCCGGCGGCAGGCCCCACTCGGACCCGCCGAGCCGGGAGAGCGGCTGCAGGCGGGACATCCGTGGGCGGCCGTCCTCGAGCACCTCGGGGCGCACGGCGAAGGCCACGACCTCGCCCAGGACCACGACGGAGTCCCCGACCGGGACGAGGTCGTGCAGCCGGCACTCCAGCGCCGCGGGCGAGGCCTCGACCCGGGGTACGGCGACCACCTCGCTGGGCTCCATCGGCACGGCCACGGCCTCCGCCTCGTCGACGCCGGGGGCGAAGGAGGCGCTGGTCGCGTTGACCTGGTCGAGGAGCGGACGGCTCGCGAGGTTGACCACGAACTCGCGGGTCTCGCGCACGTTGCGCAGGGTGTCCTTCTCGCCCACCGAGGTGAACTGGACGACCGGCGGCCGGGCGCTGGCCACGGTGAAGAACGAGTGCGGGGCGAGGTTGCCGGTCCCGTCGGCCGCCTCCGAGGAGACCCAGGCGATGGGACGGGGCACGACCAACCCCGTGAGCAGTCGATAGGCGTTCGTCCCGGGGTCGCCGGGGCGGATGACGGTGCGCGCGACCATGGGCCCAGCATGCCGCGCCCCGCCGACTCGGCCCCACGGCACCGCCGACTCGGCCCCACGGCATCGCCGAGTCGGCCCCACGGCACCGCCGAGTCGGCCCCACGGCACGCCGCTCACAGCACCAGCAGCACCGCCGGCAACAGCAGGCTGATCGCCAGCGCGGTGAGCCCCATCGACAACCCGGCGAAGGCCCCCTCCATGGGGTGCTCGCGCAGCGCCCGTGAGGTGCCGATCCCGTGCGAGACGGCGCCCAGGGCGATGCCACGGGCGCGCCGGTCGCGCACCCGCAGCAGGGTGAGCACGGCCGGGCCGGCCACCGCACCGAGGATGCCGGTGGTGATGGTGAGGACCGCGACGAGGGAGGCGTCCCCGCCCGCGGTCCCGGCGAGGGCGATCGCGATCGGTGTCGTGGCCGCCTTGGGGGCCATGGTCAGGGCGAGCTCCTCACCGCCCCCGGCCCAGCGGACGAGGAGCACCCCGGAGGCGATGGAGACCACCGCACCGACCGGGACCGACACCAGCAGCGGCAGCGCGAGCCCCCGCAGGTGGCGGGACTGTCGGTAGAGCGGGACCGCCAGCGCCACGGTCGCCGGCCCGAGGAAGAACCAGATGATCGAGCCACCCTCGAGGTACTCGTCGTAGGAGAGGTCGAAGGCCCACATGCACAGCCCGATGACCACGATCGCGACGAGGACCGGCTGGGCCAGCGCGTGGCCCCCGGTACGCCGCTGCAGCTCGCGCCCGAGCCGGTAGCCGAGCAGGGTGAGGGCCACCCCGACCACGGGGGAGGTGCGCAGCCAGTCCACGGTCTCCTGCACCTCGGGGCTCACGAGGGCGCCTCGCTGGTTCCCCGGGGGCGCAGCAGGGTGACCAGCCACCCGACCACGGCCAGGCCGAGCACCCAGGAGCCGACCAGCCCGACCGCGATGGGCACCGCCTCCTCGCGCACGGTGCCGAGCAGCACCACGATCCCCACTCCCGCGGGGATGAAGAACAGCTGGAGGTGCCGCAGGAGGGCGTCGGAGGTGCGCAGGACGGGCGCCTCGTCGGCGGGGCGGCGCAGCACCAGCACCGTGAACAGCACCAGCATGCCCAGGACCGGCCCGGGCAGCGGGAGCCCGAGGAGGCGTACGACGACCTCGCCGACCAGCTGGCAGCCCAGCAGCCACATCACCCCGTTGATCACCTACACCAGCTCCTCGATCCGCCGCGCGACGGCCAGGACCGCCGGGTCTCGCTCCCCCTTGCGGCGACCCAGCGCCAGCTCCACCTGTGGCACCTCGCCGGAGGTCGGGCGGATCGGCCGGAACACGGCGCCCGGGACGCCGAGGCGGCGTACCGACTCCGGGACCAGCGCGACGCCCAGCCCCGCGGCGACGAACACCACGAGGGTGGAGGTCTCGGCGGCCTGCACCGCCACCTGGGGGCGGAAGCCGGCGGCCTGGCACACCGACACCATCGTGTCGTGCAGGACCGAGCGGTGGCCCGAGGGGTAGGCCACGAAGGGCTCGTCAGCGAGGTCGGGGAGGTGCACGCTCGACTGCAGGGCCAGTGGGTGCTCCTGCGGCAGCACCACGACGACCTCCTCCCGGGACAGCGGCCGGACGTCGATGGAGGGCTCGAGGACCGGGGTGCGCATCAGGGCGACGTCGAGCGACCCCTCGACCAGGGCCTGCTCCTGGCGGGGCGTCAGCATCTCCCCGGTGACCACGAGGTCGATGTCGGGGAAGGATGCCCGCAGCTCCCGGGCCAGCCGCGGGAGCAGGGCGTAGGTGGCGGACCCGATGAAGCCGAGCGCCACCTTCCCGATCGAGCCGGCCGCGACCCGGCTCGCCTCGTCCCCGGCGTCGTCGACGGCGGCCAGGATGGCGCGGGCGCGGTCCAGGTAGCGCCGCCCGGCGGGGGTGAGGGACACCTGGCGCGTGGTGCGGTGGAGCAGCTCGAGCCCGAGCTCGGTCTCGAGCTGGCGGATCTGCTGGGAGAGCGGCGGCTGGGCCATGTGCAGGCGCTCGGCCGCCCGCCCGAAGTGCAGCTCCTCCCCCACGGCGACGAAGTAGCGCAGGTGACGCAGTTCCATATCAGCAACCTATCAATCCCCAAAGAAAGGATAATTGTCTCTTATGAGTTGTCTTCCTAGGGTGTGATCCATGGCATCTACCGGCCCATCCTCGGACGACATCGTCGTCTGTGAACCCCTCCGCACTCCCGTGGGCCGCTTCGGTGGTGCGCTCGCACCGGTCCCGGTCACCACCCTGGCCACCACCGTGCTCACCGAGCTGATGGCCCGCACCGGGCTGCAGGGGGGCGACGTCGACGACGTGGTCCTCGGCCAGTGCTACCCCAACGGGGAGGCACCGGCCCTGGGCCGCGTGGCCGCACTCGACGCCGGGCTCGGCACCGGCGTACCCGGGCTGCAGATCGACCGCCGATGCGGCTCCGGGCTGCAGGCGGTGCTGTACGCCGCCATGCAGGTCTCCACCGGCGCCGCGACCCTGGTGGTGGCCGGCGGCGCGGAGTCGATGTCCCAGGCCGAGCACTACGCCCTGGGCCTGCGCACCGGCGTGAAGGGCGACGGCGTCGAGCTGATGGACCGCCTGGCCCGCGGCCGGGTCACGGCCGGAGGCGCCCGCCACCCCGTCCCCGGCGGCATGCTGGAGACCGCCGAGAACGTGCGCCGCGACTACGGCATCCCCCGCGAGGCCCAGGACCGGCTCGCCCTGCGCTCGCAGCAGGCGTGGGGGCGGGCCCAGCAGGAGGGGCGCTTCGCCGACGAGGTCGTCCCGGTCACCGTCCCCGGGCGCCGCGGCCGCCCCGACGTCGTGGTCGACACCGACGAGCACGCCCGCCCCGAGACCACGATGGAGGACCTGGCGGGGCTGCGGCCGGTGCTGGGCCGCCACGACGAGGACGCCACCGTCACCGCGGGGAACGCCAGCGGGCAGAACGACGGCGCCGCCATGTGCGTGGTCACCACCCGGGCCGAGGCCGAGCGCCGGGGGCTCACCCCGCTGGTCGCGCTCCGCGCCTGGGCCGTGGCCGGCGTCGCCCCGGAGACGATGGGGATCGGACCGGTCCCGGCCACCGCCTCCGCCCTCGACCGCGCCGGCCTCACCCTCGCCGACATGGACCTGATCGAGCTCAACGAGGCGTTCGCCTCCCAGGTGCTGGCCTGCCTGCAGGAGTGGGGCCTCGAGCCCGACGACGAGCGG
Source organism: uncultured Nocardioides sp. (assembly GCA_964600305.1). Classification (GTDB taxonomy): domain Bacteria; phylum Actinomycetota; class Actinomycetes; order Propionibacteriales; family Nocardioidaceae; genus Nocardioides. The sequence goes on from CAZRKV010000125.1 coordinate 5,452, forward strand.
CTGAACGTCAACGGCTCCGGGATCTCGCTGGGCCACCCCGTCGGGGCGACCGGCGCCCGGATCCTGGCCACCATGTCGCGGGAGATGCAGCGCCGCGGGTCGACGTACGGCCTGGAGACGATGTGCATCGGCGGCGGCCAGGGGCTCGCCGCGATCTTCGAGGCGGTCCGGTGAACGCCCCGCACGGCGCCGTCCCGGTCGCCCACGAGGTCGAGGCCGCACCGGACCTGCCCGATGACGCACCCGCGGTCGTGCTGTCGAACTCGCTCGGCGCGACCCGCGCGATGTGGGACGCCCAGGTGCCCGAGCTGGCCCGCCACTTCCGGGTGGTCCGCTACGACACGCGGGGCCACGGCGCGTCCCCGGTGCGACCGGGCCCGGCCACCGTCGACGACCTGGTCGACGACCTGGTCGCGCTGCTGGACACGCTGGGGATCGACCGGGCGCACGTGGTGGGCCTCTCCCTGGGCGGGATGACCGCGATGCGGCTGGCGGCCCGCGAGCCGCACCGGGTGGACCGGCTCGTCGCGCTGTGCACCTCGGCCCTGCTGCCGCCGGCCTCGGCCTGGCACGACCGGGCCGACCTGGTCCGGTCCCGGGGGACCCGGGCCGTGGCCGACGCGGTCGTCGAGCGCTGGTACACCGGAGCCTTCCGCGCCAGCGAACCGGGCCGTGTCGCCGACGCCGTGGCGATGGTGTCGGCCACCCCGGCCGAGGGGTACGCCGCCTGCTGCGAGGCGATCGCCGGCCTGGACCTCGTCGCCGACCTCCCACGCATCAAGGCGCCCACCCTGGCCATCGCCGGGGCCGACGACCCCGCCACCCCGCCCCAGCACCTGGAGCGGATCGCCGAGGGGGTCCCTGACGGCCGGCTCCTCGTCGTACCCCGGGCGGCGCACCTGGCCAACGACGAGCAACCCGGGACCATCACCCCGGCGATCATCGAGCACCTGCGAGGAGACGCGTGAGCACGATCGAGCCCGCCGACACCGGGCGCACCCCGCTGGACCCGCGCAAGCTGGACAAGGTCGTGCCCAGCGCCGCCGAGGCGGTCGCCGACGTGGCCGACGGCAGCAGCCTCGCGGTCGGGGGCTTCGGCCTTGCGGGCATCCCGTGGTTCCTGATCGAAGCCGTTCTCGAGCAGGGCGCGAAGGACCTGACCGTGGTCTCCAATAACTGCGGCGTCGACGGTGCCGGCCTCGGGCTGCTGCTGGAGCACCGCCGGATCTCGCTGGTGATCGCCTCCTACGTGGGTGAGAACAAGGAGTTCGCCCGGCAGTACCTCGCCGGGGAGGTGTCGGTCGAGCTGACGCCCCAGGGCACGCTGGCCGAGCGGCTCCGCGCGGGTGGGGCCGGCATCGGGGCGTTCTTCACGCCGACCGGGGTCGGCACCCTGGTCGCCGAGGGCGGCCTGCCGTGGCGGTACGCCGAGGACGGGTCGGTCGCGGAGGCCTCCCCTCCGAAGGAGGTCCGGACCTTCGACGGCCGGGAGATGGTGCTCGAGGAGGGCATCGTCACCGACGTCGGCCTGGTCCGCGCCGCCGTGGCGGACCGGCACGGCAACTGCGTCTTCCACGCGGCCGCCCGCAACTTCAACCCGGCGGCCGCGATGTCCGGCCGGCTCACGATCGTGGAGGCCGAGAAGGTCGTCGAGGCCGGCGAGATCGACCCGGCGTCGGTCCACCTCCCCGGGGTCTTCGTGGACCGCGTCGTGGAGCTGACACCCGAGCAGGCCGCCCGCAAGCAGGTCGAGAAGCGCACCACCACGCCCCGCCCCGACAGCACCCGTGACGACACCGGCGAGCGAGGAGCCTGAGATGGCCGCAACCACCGGCTGGTCCCACGACGAGATGGCCGCCCGCGCCGCCGACGAGCTCCACGACGGTCAGTACGTCAACCTCGGCATCGGCCTGCCCACGTTGATCCCCGGCTTCCTGCCGGCGGGCTCGGCCGTGGTGCTGCACGCCGAGAACGGCATCCTGGGCGTCGGGCCCTACCCGTACGACGAGGACGTCGACCCGGACCTGATCAACGCCGGCAAGGAGACCGTCACGGTGCTCCCCGGGGCGTCGTACTTCGACTCCTCGACGAGCTTCGCGATGATCCGGGGCGCGCACCTGGACGTCGCCGTGCTGGGCGGCATGCAGGTGTCGGTGACCGGTGACCTGGCCAACTGGATGGTGCCGGGGAAGATGGTGAAGGGCATGGGCGGCGCGATGGACCTGGTGCACGGCGCCGAGAAGGTGCTGGTGCTGATGGAGCACACCACCCGCACCGGGGCACCCAAGCTCCTCACCTCCTGCGACCTGCCGCTGACCGGCAAGGCGGTGGTGCAGCGGGTGATCACCGACCTGGGCGTCTTCGACGTCACCGGCGCCGCCTTCCGCGTTGTCGAGCTCGCCCCCGGCGTCACCCGCGACGCGGTCGCGGAGCGCACCGGCGCGCCGCTGGAGTGATCAAGGGCCGAGGTGGGGTCATCCCGTTGGCGGTCGCCCGGGGACCCGATCCCTCATCTTCGTCGGTGGAACCTGACGTCGCCGTCAGGCATGAACCTCGTCCGGTACGTCGGGTCGTGGGCTCGGTGGTGGTGCCAG
>CAZRKV010000126.1:0-8031 GCA_964600305.1 uncultured Nocardioides sp.
GACCCGATGCTGGCCACCGGCGGCACCCTCGCCACCGCGATCCGGTTCCTCGTCGACCGGGGCGCCGACCACATCACCGCCCTCTGCCTGCTCGCCGCCCCGGAGGGCTGCCGCCGGGTCGAGCAGGAGCTCGCCGACCTCGACGTGCCCGTGACGGTGGTCACTGCGGCCCTGGACGAGGCGCTCGACGAGCGGGGCTACATCGTGCCCGGCCTCGGCGACGCCGGGGACCGCCTGTACGGCGTCGCGGACTGACCCGGGGCCGACCCAGGCTGACCCAGCGCCCCTGCCCGGGCCGTCCCCGGACGGCCCCCCGGCGCGGGCCGCGTGACGCATCGCACCCTGAGACGGCCTCCCCAGGGTCGGCACCGGCCGATACGTTGCCCTCTGATCACCATTCAACAGGAGGAACCCGTGCGCATCGGCATCCCCCGTGAGTCCCGTCCGGGCGAGACACTCGTCGCGGCGACGGCGAAGACGGCCGGGCAGCTGGAGAAGCTGGGCTACGAGGTCGTCGTCGAGTCCGGCGCCGGCCAGGCCGCCGACCAGCCCGACCAGGCCTTCACCGACGCCGGCATCCGTGTCGCCGACGGAGCGGAGGTCTGGTCCAGCGACGTCGTGGTCAAGATCAACGCCCCCACCGACGAGGAGGTGGGACGGCTCCGGCGCGGCGCCACCATCGCCTCGCAGATGGCGCCGGCCCGCAACCCCGAGCTGCTGGACAAGCTGTCGGCCGCCGGCGTCACGGCCCTGGCCATGGACGCCGTCCCCCGCATCTCGCGGGCCCAGTCGCTGGACGTGCTGTCCTCGATGGGCAACGTCGCCGGCTACCGCGCGGTGATCGAGGCCGCCCACGAGTTCGGTCGCCAGTTCACCGGTCAGGTCACCGCCGCGGGCAAGGTCCCGCCGGCCCGGGTCTTCGTCATCGGCGCCGGGGTGGCCGGCCTCGCCGCGATCGGTGCGGCCGGGTCCATGGGCGCGATCGTGCGCGCCTTCGACGTCCGGCCCGAGGTGGCCGAGCAGGTGGAGTCGATGGGCGCGGAGTTCGTCACGGTCGACATGGAGTCGAGTGTGTCGTCGGACGGCTACGCCAAGGAGATGACCGCGGAGCAGGAGGCCGCGACCGCGGCGATGTACGACGAGGAGGTCCGCAACGCCGACATCGTCATCACCACCGCGCTGATCCCGGGCCGCCCCGCTCCGAGGCTGATCACCGCCGAGACCGTCGCCGGGATGAGCAACGGCTCGGTGATCGTGGACATGGCTGCGGCCAACGGTGGCAACTGCGAGGTCACCCGGGCCGACGAGAAGGTCGTCACCGACAACCTGGTCACCGTGCTGGGCTTCACCGACCTCCCCGGACGGCTGCCCGCCCAGACCAGCCAGCTCTACGGCACCAACGTCGTCAACCTGTTCAAGCTGCTCACCCCGGAGAAGGACGGGCAGCTGGTCCTCGACATGGACGACGAGGTGCAGCGCGGCCTGACCGTCGTGCGCGACGGGGAGAACATGTGGCCCCCGCCGCCGGTGACCGTGTCGGCCGCCCCGGCTCCCGCGGCACCGGCCGAGCCGCCGGAGCCCGCGCCGGAGCGCAAGAAGCTGAGCGAGCGCGGCCGGATCCTCTCCGTGGCGGCGACCGCGGCGGTCCTGTTCGGGCTGATCGCCTTCGCGCCGGCGGCGTTGCAGGGGCACCTGGTGGTGTTCGCGCTCGCCGTGGTCGTGGGCTTCTACGTGATCGGGAACGTGCACCACGCGCTGCACACGCCCCTGATGTCGGTGACCAACGCGATCTCGAGCATCATCATCGTCGGTGCCGTGCTCCAGGTCGGCAGTTCCGATCCCCTGGTCACCGCGATCTCGTTCGTGGCCATCCTGCTCGCCAGCATCAACATCTTCGGTGGCTTCGCGGTGACCCGCCGCATGCTCGCCATGTTCTCCAGGAGCTGATGTGCTCACTCTCGACACCGCTGTCTCGGCTGCCTACCTGATCGCAGCCCTGCTGTTCATCCTCGCCCTGACCGGGCTCTCCAAGCACGAGACCGCCCGGGCCGGCAACACCTTCGGTGTGCTCGGCATGGGCCTCGCCCTGGCCGCCACCGTCGCCGTGGTCATCGACGGGGATGCCGAGACCATCGGCCTGGTCCTGCTCGTGGTGGGCGTGGCCATCGGGGCTGCGATCGGCCTCTGGCGCGCTCGTGCCGTCGAGATGACCGGCATGCCCGAGCTGATCGCCCTGCTGCACAGCTTCATCGGTGCCGCGGCCGTGATGGTCGGCTGGAACCGCTACCTCCACGTCGAGGCCCACCCCGAGGGCGAGGCCGCGGCCGAGCTCGACGCGATCGGCCTGCTGGGCATCCACGCCGCGGAGGTCACGATCAGCGTCTTCATCGGCGCGGTGACGCTGACCGGTTCGATCGTGGCGTTCCTCAAGCTCGCGGGGAAGGTCAAGTCCGCGCCGATGATGCTGCCGGGCAAGAACCTGCTCAACGTCGGCGCGCTGGTCGTGTTCGTCATCCTCACCGCGTGGTTCGTCATCGACCCGCAGCTGTGGCTGCTGATCGTGGTCACCGTGGTGGCGCTCGCGCTCGGCTGGCACCTGGTCGCCTCCATCGGCGGCGGTGACATGCCGGTGGTGGTCTCGATGCTGAACAGCTACTCCGGGTGGGCCGCGGCCGCCCTGGGCTTCCTGCTCCGCAACGACCTGCTGATCATCGTGGGCGCGCTGGTCGGCTCCTCCGGTGCCTACCTGTCCTACATCATGTGCAAGGGCATGAACCGGTCGTTCATCTCGGTGATCGCCGGCGGGTTCGGCATGGAGGCCGGCCCCGCGGGCGACCGCGACTACGGTGAGCACCGCGAGGTCCTGGCCGACGAGGCCGCCGAGATGCTGGCGGGCGCGAAGTCGGTGATCATCACCCCCGGCTACGGGATGGCGGTCGCCCAGGCCCAGAACGCGGTCGCCGAGCTCACCTCCAAGCTCCGCGACAAGGGCGTCACCGTGCGCTTCGGCATCCACCCCGTCGCGGGCCGGCTGCCCGGCCACATGAACGTGCTGCTGGCCGAGGCGAAGGTGCCCTACGACGTCGTCCTGGAGATGGACGAGATCAACGACGACTTCGACGAGACCGACATCGTCCTGGTCATCGGCGCCAACGACACCGTCAACCCGGCCGCCCAGGAGGAGCCCGGCAGCCCGATCGCCGGCATGCCGGTGCTGGAGGTGTGGAACGCCCACGACGTGATCGTGTTCAAGCGGTCCATGAGCGCCGGGTACGCCGGGGTGCAGAACCCGCTGTTCTTCCGGGACAACACCCGGATGCTGTTCGGCGACGCCAAGGACCAGGTGGAGCAGATCCTGCACAGCCTCAACTGATCCGGCCACGACGACCGAGGGCCCCGGCACCTGGTGCCGGGGCCCTCGTCGTACGGGTGGGTGGAGCGGAGACGATCAGCCCCCGGTCAGGGCGTCCACCGCCGCGACCACGTCGACCAGGCCGTGCCCCTTGTCGTACGACGTGGACCCCGCGCCGCCCGGCTCGTAGTCGGCGCCGTCGGTGTACTTGTGCGCCGTGGACAGCAGCGCCTCCTCGACCTCGGCCGGGGTCGCGTCCGGTCGGGCCTGGAAGAGCTGGGCCACGATGCCCGCGACGTGCGGCGCCGCCATCGAGGTACCGCTGATGGTGTTGAACGTGCCGAGGTCGAGCGGGCCGGGGCCGTTGCGGAAGTCCAGGCCGGTCGCGCACACCGCGAGGTACGGGCGGCAGGCAGAGGTGATGTTCTCCCCCGGGGCCGAGAGGTCGGGGTAGGTCGCCTGGTCACCGGCCTCCCCCCGCGAGGAGAAGTCCGAGACCACCCCGTCGCGGGTGCCGGTGTCCTGGTCGAAGTACGACGCGACCGAGACGATGCCCCCGGTGGGGTCCGTGCCCGGCGGGTTGGACAGGCTCTCCGAGCCGTCACCCCCGTCGTTGCCGTTCGCCCACACCGTCACGACCCCCTCGTCCGCGAGCGCCCGCTGCAGCTTCGCGGTCGTGGACTGCGGGTCGAACTCGCCGCCGCCGCTGGGTCCGTAGGAGTTGTTGGTGACCTTGATCGGCGGGCAGTCCGCGGCAGGGACGCCCTCACCGCAGGGGGCCTCGTGGTTCTCCAGCACCCACTCCATCGCGGCGTTGGCCCCGATGACGAAGAGGGCCGCCCCGGTCGAGAGCGACACCAGGCTGGAGCCGGGCGCCGCGCCCTGGACCGTCTCGCCCGAGCTGAGCTCGGTGGGCCGTCCCGCGACGATGCCGCTCACGTGCGTCCCGTGCCCACCCACCGACAGGGTGTCGGTGTCCACGGAGGTGGGCAGCTCCTGGACGTGGCACAGCGCCTCGACCAGGGGGTCGCAGAACGCCTTGAGGTTCGCCACCACGGCGCTCTCCCCGTCGGCGTCGGCGAAGGCCGGGTGCGTGGGGTCGATGCCGGTGTCGATGACCGCGACCGAGATGCCGGACCCGTCCAGCTCCGTGCCGTCCGCGCCCGTGCGGGACTCGATCGCCTCGATCCCGCGGGTGGCCTCGTGGGAGGTGTCGCCGGTGAACTCGATCGGCTGGTTGCCCTCGACGTAGGTCACGCCGGGCTCGCGGCGTACCTCCTCGATCTGGGTGCGGGTGCCGACGGCGGCGACGACGCCCACGCGCTCGAAGGTGTAGGACTGCTTCATCCCCGTGGCCGCGACGGCGTCACGCGCCGCCGCGAGGTCCGACCCGTGCACCATCACCCGGGTCGGGGCGTCCGCGGCCAGCCGGTCGAGCTGGCGGGCGAGGTGGTCGGAGACGTCGGCCGGGTCCTCGGTCGCGCTGGCGGTGGGCGGGACCCCGAGACCGAGCAGGGCGGTCAGGCTGGCCGCGCCGAGGGCGAGTGCCCTCGTGCGGGTCCGGGTGGTGGCTGGTCGCATCGTGTCGATGTCCTCCTGTGGCCGACCCTGCCCTCGAGATGGCGGTGTCGTCCCGTTCCGGTCGGGCCGCGCAGGGTCGTGAGGTCAAACGGCGCGACGTGGCCCGGGTTACGTGCGCGGGATCACGCGCGGACGGGTCACCGGTCCCGCAGGCGTACGGCGTCCCCGACGCGAACCGTGCCGGGGCGGACCACCTCGGCGTCGACCGCGAGGTACGGCTCGCGACGGTGGTTGGCGGGCCGGTAGCCCGCGAGGGTCTTGAGCACCGGCGCGTCGGCGGCGCCGGTGTCGGGGTGACGGTTGACGAGCCCGCAGCGACCGATCCGGGCGTGGACGCGCACGACCACCTCGCCGACGGCCACCTCGTGCCCGAGCCAGTCGTCCTCGACGTAGGGCTGGTCGGCCTCCACGACGAGGGTGGACTTGGTGCGGGGGGACTGCTCGGCGACCGCGGGGCGGCCGAGCCGGTCGGCCACGTCGGCCATCGAGGCGGTGGTGACCAGGCTGACCGGGGCGCCGTACACGACCGCCCCGCGGTCGACCCGGGCCAACCGCACCGGCCGGCCGAGGAAGTCCGAGAGCAGGGCGGCGTGGGGGCCGCCGTACAGCTCGGCCGGGGCCGGGCGTCCCCAGTAGTCGAGCGTGGCCCGTTCCCCGGCCGGGGTCGGGACGCCGCGGGCGGTGGTGCCGTCCGGCAGGGTCAGGTCCAGCCGGGTCCCGTCCGAGGCGGCGTGCACGCCGAGCAGCTCGGGATGGGTGATGCTGCGCAGCACCTGCTCGCCCCGGGCTCCCACCAGGCACCAGTCGCGGTCCCCCACCGGACCGTGGGCGTCGATCTCGATCGCCTCCGCCGCGGTGTGGTGGCAGCCCTTGACGGGCGTGGAGCCGACGCGCGCCACCCTCATCCGCGGCGACCCATCGGGAAGGTCTCCAGCACCTCGTACCGGGGACGCTTGCGGGGCCCCTCGCCCAGGTGGGACTGCACCAGGGCGATCCGGTCCACCGTCCACGCGGGGCCGCGGTAGGCCTCCAGCAGGCGCACCCACCGCACGACGTCCTGGGGGCGTCCGATCCGGGCGATGGTGAGGTGCGGGCGGAACCGTCCCCCGGACACCTCGGCGCCGGCCCGGTTCGCCGCGGCCCGGGCCCCGGTGGCGGCGCGGGCGAGCTCGGTGCGGCCGTCCTCGTCCAGCTCCAGGCCCGCGTAGAGAACCCGGGCCCGGCTGGCGTCCGGGAAGGCTCCGCCACCGGCGATCCGGGTCGGGACCTCGTGGCGACGACGGGCGGCCCGCTGCAGCCGCTCCACCAGGTCGTCGAGGTGCCGTTCGGCCAGCTCCGGCACGAACGCCAGGGTCACGTGGAAGTGCTCCGGCAACGTCCACCGGAAGCTCGCCGCCTCCCGGCGTACCGCCAGGAAGTCATCGAGGTCCTCCACCACCTCCTCGGGCGGCACGACGGCAACGAAGCTGCGCACGTGCCCACGGTATCGGTCGGGGCTGTCGGTTTCCCCGGTCGACCGGGGAAACCGGAACTGGGTGGGTGTTTCAGTGGCCACCCAGTGGCAGTTCTGCCTGCCAGGTCACCCCCGGTCTCGGTGAGCGCGATCCATGAAGCGTCGACAGGGCCGGCGGGCGCCCCTCCTGTCCACAGACCCGAACGGACTCCTCGTGCCCCCCGCACCGGATCGCTGAAGGTCGCCACCATGGAATCGACCGTGAGATGGATCCAGCAGGAACGAGGTGTCTTCCTGCGGCGTGAGCTGCTCGACCTCGGCTACGACGACAAGGCGATCCGGCGCGCCGTACGCTCCGGCGCCTGGCACCGAGTGCGCCAGGGTGCGTACGTCTTCGCCGACGCCTGGCACACCCTGACCCCCGAGGAGCAGTACGGCGTTCGCGGGCGGGCCGCCTTGCGTCAGGCGCGTACCGAGGTAGCACTGTCACACACCTCGGCGCTGCAGGAAGCGGGCGACACCTTCTGGGACCTCGACCTGACCGATGTGCACCTCTCGCGCACGGACGGCCGATCCGGTCGACGCGAGGCCGGCGTACGCCAGCACCGCGGCCTGTTGCTTCCCGGAGACCTCGATCAGGTCAACGGACTCAGGCTCACCAGCGCGACCCGTACGGCGCTCGACATCAGCACGGTGGCCGACACCGAGCGGGCTCTCGTGGTGGTCAACGCACTGCTGCACGACGGAAGGACCACGCCCGAAGCCCTCCAGGCCCGGTACGCACTCATGGAACGCTGGCCGCACACCCTCGGCACCGACCTGGTGCTCAGGCTCGCGGACGGCCGCATCGAGTCGGTGCTGGAGTCACGGACCTTCTTCGCGCTCTGGCGGGGCGGGGTCCCCAAACCGGAGCCCCAGTTCGAGATCCAGCACCCCAGTGGTCGGCCCCTCGCGGCTGTCGACTTTGCCTGGCCGGAGCGCAAGGCCTTCCTGGAGTGCGACGGCAAGGCCAAGTACCTCCGGCTTCGCCGACGTGACGAGACGATCGACGAGGTGATCCTGCGGGAGAAGCGACGGCAGGACAGGATCTGCGAGCTCACTGGCTGGATCTGCATCCGGGTCACCTGGGCGGACCTGTACCACCCCGAGCTGCTGGTCGCCCGTGTACGCCGCACCCTGGGGCTGGACCGTGTGGCCTGGTGAGGAGCCCCACTGGACAGGCACATCTGCCACTGGGAGGGCACTGAAACACCCACCCAGTTCCGGTTTCGCCGGTCGACCGGGGAAACCTTCCCCCCTGTCTCAGAGACCCAGGTCGCGCCCGATGAGCTCCTTCATGATCTCGTTCGAACCGGCCCAGATCTTGGTGACCCGGGCGTCGCGCCAGGCGCGGGCGACGCGGTACTCGTTCATGTAGCCGTAGCCGCCGTGCAGCTGCACACAGTGGTCGAGCACCTCGCTCTGCACCTGGGCGGTCCACCACTTGGCCTTGGCCGCGTCGATCGACGTCAGCTCGCGGCGGGTGTGGGCGAGCACGCACTGGTCCACGTAGTGCTGGGTGACCTCGACACGGGTGTAGAGGTCGGCGAGCAGGAACTTGTTGTGCTGGAAGGCGCCGATCGACTGGCCGAAGGCCTTGCGCTCC
>CAZRKV010000127.1:0-7996 GCA_964600305.1 uncultured Nocardioides sp.
CGGTGATCCATGCCACCGAATCTAGGCGGACCCACCGACAATTCCGACCCCGATCACGCCAGTTGTGAACAAACATTCGACGCACGATCCAGGTCCCACCGGCGGCCGGCAAAGCTGACTTCTCGGCGCCCGTGGGCGGGGCGCCAGTGACTCCTCGGCGGGCCCGCCGGGCCGACTCGACGAGCCAGGCAGACCAGGTCACCGCCAGGGCCCACGTCCCCCGTTCGCGCTCCCCCATCGTGGGGCCGGTAGGCCACCGTGCCGCGACCAGGGCGGGCCGAGTGCGCCCCCTCACGGACAACTCGCGCCACACGGAACGCTTCACATCACCCAGGCCCCCGGATACGGTGACCCGGAACTGACGGTGGGCACTTTCGGGGAGTGGTCGTGGCGCAGCGGGTGAGCACAGGCAGCTCGGACCGAGCAGAGCTGAACCTGTCCAAGGGATGGGTCCAGGGGGTCGCCCTGGTCATGATCTTCGGCTTCTTCGTGATGGGCATGCTCGCCCTGCGCACCTACACCGACTCCATGCCGATGCCCGAGGAGGTGACCGGGCCGGACGGGGAGGTGGTGTTCACCTCCGAGGACATCACCGCGGGCCAGCAGATCTTCCTGCGCCGGGGCCTGCAGCAGTACGGCTCGGTGATGGGCCACGGGGGTTACCTCGGCCCGGACTACACCGCGGAGTACCTGCGCCACTCGGCCGAGGACATCCGGGAGGACCTCGAGACCTCGGGCGCGCAGGACCCGTCCGAGGCCGTGGTGGAGATGCTGCGGGAGAACCGGTACGACGAGGCCTCCGGCAGCCTGGAGTTCACCGCCGAGCAGGTCCGGGCCTTCGAGTCCTCCCGCGAGTACTACGCCGACTTCTTCGGCACCGACAGCACCGAGTACGGCCTCCTGCCGAACAAGATCACCGACGAGCAGGAGATCCACGAGCTCACGTCGTTCTTCTCCTGGACCGCCTGGGCCGGCGCCGCCGAGCGTCCCGGCCACGACTACTCCTACACCAACAACTGGCCGCCCGAGCCCCGCGTCGACAACACGCCCACCGCCGACATCCTGGTGTGGTCGGGCCTGTCCCTGGTCGCGCTGCTCGTGGGACTGGGTGCCCTGTTCGCCCTCTACGGTCGCTGGAGCCGGCAGATCGGTTGGCACGCCAGCGAGCAGCCGGCGCTGGCCTTCCGGCAACCCGGCCAGGTGGCGATCACCCCCGCCCAGAGGATGACCGCCTGGTTCTTCTTCGTCGTCGCCGTGCTGTTCCTCGGCCAGGCGACGCTGGGCGCGGCGATCGAGCACTACCGGGCCGACCTGACCAGCTTCTTCGGGATCGACCTGGCTCAGGTGCTCCCGTTCAACCTCGCGCGCACCTGGCACGTGCAGCTGTCCCTGCTGTGGACCGCCGCTTCGTTCCTGGCCGCCGGCATCTACCTGGCGCCGATCATCGCCGGCCGCGAGCCGCGCCGGCAGCACTGGCTGGCCTGGGGGCTGTTCGGTGCCGTCGCCCTGGTCGTCTTCGGCTCGCTGGCGAGCGAGGCGATCAGCATCTTCGGGGCCGACTGGGCCAAGGGGTCGATCTTCTTCGACCAGCAGTGGGAGTACCTCGACCTGCCCCGGTTCTGGCAGGCCCTGCTCGTGATCGGCCTCTTCCTCTGGATCGCGATCATCGACCGGGCGATCCGTTCCCGCCTGAAGACCGAGCACCGGCTGAACATGCCGTGGCTCTTCCTGTACGCCGGCCTCGCGATCCCCGGCTTCTACGCCGTCGGCATGCTGGCCCGCACCGAGACCCACCTGACCGTCGCGGAGTTCTGGCGGTTCTGGGTCGTCCACCTGTGGGTCGAGGACTTCCTCGAGCTGTTCACCACCGTGATGGTCGCCTACATCTTCGTGATGCTGGGCGTGGTCCGGCGCAAGATCGCGATCCAGATCATCTTCCTGGACGTGATCCTCTACTCCGCCGGCGGCGTCATCGGCACGATGCACCACCTCTACTTCTCGGGGACGCCGGTCGAGCACATGGCCCTGGGCGCCTTCTTCTCCGCGCTCGAGGTCATCCCGCTGACCTTCCTCACCGTGGAGGCCTGGACCTTCCTCCAGCTCGGCTCCCGGCAACAGACCCGTAGCAGCGCCCCGTTCCCGCACCGGTGGGCGGTGATGTTCCTGGTCGCCGTCGGGTTCTGGAACTTCGTCGGCGCCGGCGTCTTCGGGTTCCTGATCAACCTGCCGGTGGTGTCCTACTACCAGATCGGCACGGCCCTCACGGCCAACCATGCCCACGGCGCGATGATGGGCGTCTACGGGATGATGGCGGTCGGGTTGGCCCTGTTCGCCCTGCGCTACATCGTCCCGGCGCAGCGGTGGCCCGACCGGTTCGCCAAGATCTCCTTCTGGTCGCTCAACATCGGCCTGGCGTGGATGGTCTTCGTGACCCTCCTCCCGCTCGGGGTCCTCCAGCTGTGGCACTCGGTCAACGAGGGCTACTACGAGTCCCGGGAGCTGGGCTACATCACCCAGCCCGGCAACGCCCTCCTGGAGTGGATGCGGTTCCCCGGCGACGTGATCTTCATCGTGGGCGGCGTGCTGCCGTTCCTGTGGATCACCTGGCTCGGCGTCCGCTACGGCATCCGGGCGACCACGACCGAGATGGAGCCGGAGACCCTCTACGTCGAGGAGCACCCGGATGCGTACGAGGACCGCACCGGGGTCCCGATCGCCGCGGGCTTCGCGGTCTCCGACGAGGAGGACGCGGGTGACGACCTGCCACCCTCCCGCAGCCGGTACGCCTCCGACCGCCGTGAGGAGGACTCGGACCCGTGATCGACACTGCCGCGGTGGGGATCGAGGTGTGGCTCGCCAGCGGGTACTGCCTGGCGCTGGTGGCGCTCGCCTACGTGATCGACCACCTGGCCCGCCGGGCCGCGTCCGCAGCCGAGGGCGGTGCCACGGGCGGGTTCACCTACCACGAGGACCACGACGCCTGGCAGTGCCCGGAGGACCAGTGGCTGTGGCCGCAGTCCTTCGACCCGGAGCACCGGGTGATGCGCTACCGGGGGAGCCCGACGATCTGCAACGCCTGTCCGGTGAAGGAGACGTGCACCCCCTCCATGTCGGGGCGCGAGGTGCAGCGGGCGGTCGACTCCTGGCCGGCGTCCGAGGCCGCCCGGTTCCACCGCGGGATCGCGTGTGCCGTGGTCGCCCTCGGCCTGGTGTGGCCGCTCGCGACCGCGCTGGTGCGTCCGGGGGCCGACGCGCTCCTCGTGCTCACCGCGGCGATCGGCCTCGCGCTGGTGGCGAGCCTGCCGCTGTGGTCGCACCTGTGGCGGACCCCCGTCTACCTCCCCGAGGGCATGCGGGCGCAGTCGCTGGACGAGACCGTCGTCGAGCGCGAGGCCGCCGCCACCGACGAGGTACGCCGTCGCACCACCTACCGCTCGGACCGGCGCGACCGGCAGGATGGTGTGGCATGACCGTCGCACTCATCGTCCTCGCCGTCGTCGTGGCGCTCCTCCTGGTCTCGTCGCTGCGGATCCTCAAGGAGTACGAGCGCGGGGTCGCCTTCCGGCTCGGTCGGCTGCGCAAGCCGCTCGGCCCGGGGATGGTCCTGGTCGTCCCCGGGCTCGACAAGATGGTCCGCGTCGACCTGCGCGTGGTGACGTTGACGATCCCACCGCAGGAGGTGATCACCCACGACAACGTGCCGGCGCGGGTGAACGCGGTGGTGCTGTTCAAGGTGACCGACGCGGTGCAGTCGGTGATGGCGGTGGAGAACCACGCGGTGGCGACCTCCCAGATCGCGCAGACCACGTTGCGCTCCGTGGTCGGACGGGCCGACCTGGACACGCTCCTCGCGCACCGGGAGGAGCTGAACGAGGACCTCGCCGCCTCCATCGCCCAGCAGACCGCCCCGTGGGGGGTCGAGGTCGTCGTGGTCGAGATCAAGGACGTGGAGATTCCGGAGGCGATGCAGCGGGCGATGGCGCGGCAGGCCGAGGCCGAGCGGGAACGGCGGGCCAAGGTGATCAGCGCCCGGGGCGAGCTCCAGGCCTCGGCCGAGCTCAGGGACGCGGCGAAGACCCTCAGCGAGAGCCCGGCCAGCCTCCAGCTGCGCTACCTGCAGACCCTGCTCGAGCTCGGCGCGGACCAGAACTCCACCGTGGTCTTCCCGCTCCCCGTCGACATCATCGGCCCCTTCCTGCAGCAGGCCGCCGGTGCCGCGGGTCGCGCGGGCCAGAACGGTCTGGGACAGCACACGAGCTCCGGGGAAAGGATCCGTGATGACGGCGCATCGTGACGGGGTGGCCGAGGCCCACGAGCCCCAGCAGGGACGACGCATCGAGCTGGAGGAGGTCCCGCCCGGCTTCTGGCTGGTCGTCGGGGGCGTCGTGGTCGCCGCCCTGGCGCCGCTGTTCGGGTTCCTGGGCGGCAGCATGATGGGCAGCGGCACGGACATCGGCAACCTCAGCCCGATCTACCTGTTCCTGATGGTGGGGATCGTCATCGGAGGCCTGGGCGTCGGTGCGGCGATCCTGGGAGCGCTCCGGCTCACCCGCCACCGCCGGGAGACCGCGGGTCAGCGCAGCGGCACGAACCGGTAGTGGCCGTGCTCGCTGGTGGCCACGCCGTCAGCGGTGCGCGTCATCAGCAGCATCACCCCCGCCACGGGGACCACCATCCGTCCGTCCTCGCCCAGCTGGTCGACGAGGCTCTCCGGCAGCCGGTCGGCCTCGGCCGAGACCAGGATCCGGTCGTACGGCGCGTGCTCGGGCAGGCCGAGCACGTCCGGGTCGGCCGGGTCGAGCGTGGCGTGGTCGAAGCCCTCGCGGGCCAGGTTCTGCGCGCCCCAGGCGGCCAGGTCCGGCACCAGCTCGACCCCGTGCACGCGCCCCTCGGGTCCGGTCAGGTGCGCGAGCAGGGCCGTGGTCCAGCCGGACCCGGCGCCGACGTCGAGCACCCGGTCCCCGGGTCGCACGTCGAGCAGCCGCAGCATGTCGGCCACCGTGCGGGGCTGGGAGTTGGTCTGCCCGTGGCCGATCCCGATCGGGCCGTCGTACCTCGCCCGGCCGCGCTCGCGGACCGGGAGGAAGCCCTCCCGGCGTACCGCGGACATAGCCTCCTGCACGGCGTCGGTGTGCGCTCTCGGCATCGGCCCCTCCAGGTCAGGCGTCCTCGCCGAGGTCGAACAGCGCGATCGGCTCCGAGGTGGGTTCCTGCGACCCGCCCTCGGGCTCGACCGTGATGCCGACGGCGCGGGCACCAGTGGCGTCCCCCTCGAGCACCATTGTCTGGTCGGGACGCTCCGGCATCAAGCCCGCCGGGGCCATCTGGCCGTCCGGGTCCTGCCACCACAGCTCGTAGACCTTCCCCTCGGGGGGAGGCGGCATGTCCCGGGTCTGGATCACGGCCCGGCCCTCGGAGGGGGAGTGGGTCACCGTCGCCTGGGCCCCGTCGTCGAACCGGAGGGTCGCCTGTCGGGCGTCGTCGGACTGCAGCACCCGCTCGGCGACGGTCGGACCTTGCTGTGACGGGGGGTCGTCCTGCCAGGGCTGGGTGATCACCGCTCCCGCACCGATCACGGCGACCACCGCAGCGGCCGCCGCGAGGGCGGGCAGCCGCCGGCGGTGACGTGGTCCCCGGCCCGGGGCTGCCGGGGTGGCCGGCCCCGGGGTGGAGGTGTCCGTCGCGAGGCGGGGCGGCAGCGGACGCACCTGGCTGATCCCCTCGAGCACCGAGGTCCGCAACGACGCCGGGGGCGCCGTGTCGGTCGTTGCGGCCAGGTGGGCGGCGGCCTCGCGCAGGCTCGCCACTTCCTCGCGGCAGGTGGCGCACCCCTCGAGGTGCGCCTCGAACTGGGCGCGCTCGTGCCCGTCCAGGGCGTCGACGGCGTATGCCCCGGAGAGGGCGTGGATGTCCTGCGGGCTCATCGGTTCCCTCCCATCGGGTCACGTAGTCGGATCAGGCCGTCCCTGATGCGGGTCTTGGCGGTGCCCAGCGGGATCCCCAGCAGGCCGGCCACCTCGGTGTGGGTGTAGCCGCCGAGGTAGGCCAGCGTGACCGCCTCGCGCTGCGCATCGGTGAGCTCGCGCAGCGCCTCCCGCACCCGGGCGGACTCGATCGTGGCGTGCGCGGCGTCGGCCGTGGTGTCGTGGTCCACCGGCTGGTTCCGCTGGTGGTACGTCGTCTCCCGCCGGTGCCCAGCCTCGGCCGCGCGGACCCGGTCGACCGCCTTCCGGTGCGCGAGCGTCATCAGCCATCCCCGTGCGCTCCCGCGCGTCCGGTCGAAGCGAGCGGCGTGGCGCCACGCGTCGAGGTAGCACTCCTGGGTGACCTCCTCGGCCTGGGCTGGGTCGCGCACCACCCGCAGCACCAGCCCGTACAGGCGTGGCGCGGTGGCGTCGTACAGCTCTGCGAAGGCCGACTCGTCCCCCCGTGCCGAGCGCGCGAGCAGCCCGGCCCAGGGGTCCGAGCCGGTCTCCTCCGGTGGCTCGTCCCCGGAGGGCACGGGGCGCAGGAAGCTCACGGGTGGGCATCCTCTCGGTGCGCGCGGTCGGGGTGGGTCGCACGTGGTTCGGTGCCGGGAGTGGAACGGATGGGTGCCCCCGGATCATCCATCGGGACGGCGAGTCGCCGGGGGGTCGCTCGCCAGGTCCCCCGCCGTGGTCGTTGCTCGGCGCCGTGGGTGGGGCAGGATGTGGCCATGACTGACGAGGTGGTGCACTACGACCTGGCCGGTGAGGTCGCCACGATCACGCTGGACTCACCCGGCAACCGCAACGCGCTGTCCCGGCAGCTCGTCGGCGAGCTGGCCGAGCGCCTCCGGGAGGCCGCGGCGGACGAGGACGCCAAGGTGGTGCTGCTGCGGTCGTCCGGGCGGGTCTTCTGCAGCGGTGCGGACCTCTCCGAGGCCGCGGACGGGGGGATGGAGGAGGGGGCGCGGGCGATCGTCGCCCTCCAGCGCTACCTGCTGGCGATGGACGAGCCGGTGGTCACCCGGCTGGACGGGCCGGTGCGCGCCGGCGGCATCGGGCTGGTGGCGGCCAGCGACATCGTGGTCGCGAGCGAGGAGGCCGACTTCGCCCTGACCGAGGTCAAGCTCGGCCTGGCGGTGGCGATCATCAGTCTCACCGTCCACCACCGGATGGACTCGCGGTCGGCGGCGCTGCGGACCCTGGGCGGCATGAAGTTCTCCGCCGCCCGCGCGGCCGAGGAGGGGCTGGTCACGACCGCCGTGCCCGCGGCCGAGGTGGACGGGGCCGTGGACGAGGTGCTCGCCGAGCTGGTCACCGGGTCCCGGCAGGGGCTGCGGGAGGCCAAGTGGCTGCTCAACCGGGATCTGGTCGCACGCATCGACGAGCGCGGCGTCGAGATGGCCGACCTCAGCGCCCGCCTGTTCGCCTCCGAGGAGGCGAAGCAGGCGATGAACGCCTTCCTCTCCCGGGGTCGGTGACCGCCGAGCCGGGTCCGTAGGGCCGACTCGGCGGTGCCGTGGGGCCGAGTCGCGGGGTCAGCGGGCGGCGCGGTCCCGGGTGTGCCGGGCCAGGGAGGCCAGCGCCTGGGGGAACACCTCCGGTGGGGGCGTCACCAGGCCGGCCCCGACCTGGCCGGTGCCGGCGACCTTCCCGGCCATGCCGGTATTGATCTGCGGCAGGATCGAGGTGCGGCACACGGCGGAGACGTCGATGCCCGTCGCGGTGCCCCGGAAGTCCAGCACCGGGATCGTCCAGCGCGGGTTCTCGCCCAGGGCGATCTCGTGCATCCGCCGACTGGTGGCCAGCGCGTCGGGCACGGAGCCGCCGACGAAGCGCACGATCGCCGGGGCCGTCGCCATCGCGAACCCGCCGAGCCCGGTGGTCTCGGTGATCGCGGAGTCGCCGATGTCGGGGTTGGCGTCGTCGGGGCCGAAGTCGCCCAGGAAGAGCCCGTCCGGGGTGAGCGCGGGGGCGGTGAACCACTCGTCGCCGGTGCCGGAGACCTGGATGCCGAAGTCGGTGCCGTT
>CAZRKV010000128.1:0-7952 GCA_964600305.1 uncultured Nocardioides sp.
GCAACGTGGACCTGGTGACCCTGGGCCTGAACCTGTTCAGCCAGGGCATCGACCCCCAGGTCGACCTCTCCGACATCGACGAGGTCCGCCGGACGGTGGAGTACTGCAACCAGCTGCCGGTCCACCCGCGCCACCCCTACGCCGGCGACCTGGTCTACACCGCCTTCTCCGGGTCCCACCAGGACGCGATCAAGAAGGGCCTGGAGGACCTGGACCGGCGCGCCGCCGAGCGCGGTATCCCGGTGGCGGAGATCGAGTGGGAGGCCCCGTACCTGCCGATCGACCCCAAGGACGTGGGCCGCACCTACGAGGCCGTCATCCGCGTCAACAGCCAGTCCGGCAAGGGTGGCGTGGCCTACATCCTCAAGACCGAGCACAACCTGGACCTGCCCCGACGGGCCCAGATCGAGTTCAGCCGCGCGGTCCAGCAGCACACCGACACCGAGGGTGGCGAGATCACGCCGGACGAGATCTGGCGCGCGTTCTCCTACGAGTACCTCGAGCGCGAGACCCCGCTGAAGCTGAACTCGGTGCACACCTCCTCGGCCGCCGGCGCCAAGGACGCCCTGACGGTCGGGGTCTACGTGGACGGCGAGCACCGCACCCTCGAGGGAGTCGGCAACGGCCCCATCGCGGCCTTCGTCGACGCGCTCAACCGGCTGGTGGCCAGCGAGCAGGAGGCCGGCAACCCGGCGTACGCCACCCGCGGTGACGTGCGGGTGCTCGACTACCACGAGCACGCGCTGTCCGAGGGCGGCGACGCGATCGCGGCGGCCTACGTCGAGTGCGCGGTCGGCGACCGGGTGCTGTGGGGCGTGGGCATGGACGCCAACATCGTCACCGCCTCGCTCCAGGCCGTGATCTCGGCCATCAACCGCGCGTGAGGACCGGGACCCTGCCCTAGGCTGCTCCCATGGTGGTCTCCGAGCGCATCGGCCAGCTCTTCGTGGAGTCCGAGGGGGCGCGTGACCGGCTGGAGTACACCGAGTACGGCAGCGGGGACGCATGGGTGGTCCTGGTCCACGGCCAGCTGATGGTCCGCCGGATGCACGAACCGCTCGCCCGCGCCCTCGCGGCCGCGGGCATGCACGTGGTCGCGGTGGACTTGCTGGGGCACGGGCGCTCGGACCGGCCCGCCGACCCGATGGCCTACTCGATGGAGGCCTTCGGGCAGCAGGTGCTGGCCGTGATGGACCACGTGGGGGCCGAGCGCGCGGTGGTGGGCGGCACGTCCCTGGGGGCCAACGTCGCCCTGGAGGTCGCCGACGCCGCCCCCGAGCGGGTGCAGGGCCTCGTGGTGGAGATGCCGGTGCTCGACAACGCCCTCGAGGCCGGCCTGGTGGCGTTCTCCCCGCTGATGTTCCTGGCGCGCACGATCCCGTTCGCGGTGGACGCCGTCCGGGTCGCCACCCGGGCGGTCCCGCGGGGCGTCGTACCGTTCTGGGCGGGCATCGTGCTGGACACGCTCGGGCAGCAGCCGGCCGCGATGGCCGCGGCCATCCACGGGATCTTCTTCGGCCGGATCGCGCCGCCGACCGTGCGCCGGCGCCGGATCACGGCACCGGCGCTGGTGGTCGGGCACCCCCGCGACCCGATCCACCCCGCGGCGGACGCGGCGATGCTCGCCGAGGAGCTGCCGAACGGGCGCTTCGTCCGCGCCCGCGGCATCACCGAGTGGCGGGTGCGCCCCGCGCGGCTGGACGGGATCGCCGTCGACTTCGTCCGCGAGTGCTGGACGACACCGGACGGGGGTCGCGCCACGGCGACCCGCCGCGCGGCAGAATAGAGCGGTGCCCCTCTACCGCGACGAGGCGGTCGTGCTGCGCACCCACAAGCTGGGGGAGGCCGACCGGATCATCACCCTGCTCACCCGCCACCACGGCCGGGTGCGCGCGGTGGCGCGGGGTGTACGCCGGACCACGTCGCGGTGGGGCTCGCGGCTGGAACCGTTCACCCACGTCGACGTCCAGCTGGCCGAGGGGCGGAACCTGGACACCGTCACCCAGGCCGAGACGGTGACGCCGTTCTCCGCGCGGCTGGGGGCCGACTACGACCGCTACACGGCCGGCACCGCGATGCTGGAGACCGCGGAGCGGCTGGTGATGGTGGAGAAGGAGCCGGCCCTGCAGCAGTTCCTCCTGCTGGTCGGGGCCCTGCGTGCGATGACGGCGGGGGAGCGGGGGCCGGGAGAGGTCCTGGACTCCTACCTCCTGCGGTCGCTCGCGGTCGCCGGCTACGCACCCTCGTTCGAGGCCTGCGCCCACTGCGGCCTGGCCGGGCGGCACCGCTGGTTCCACCCGTCGGCCGGGGGGGTGCTGTGCGCCGGGTGCCGGCTCCCCGGCTCGGCGAGCCCGGCCCCGGAGACGGTGGAGCTGCTGGGGGCGCTGCTCGCCGGTGACTGGGACGTGGTCGCCGCCGCCGGGCCGCGGCACCGCCGGGAGGCCTCCGGCCTGGTCGCGGCGTACCTCACCTGGCACGTCGAGCGCGGACTGCGCTCGTTCGCCTACGTCGACCGCTGATCAGCACCCCTCCGACGACCCGCGACGCTCCTCCTCGTCGATCCAGGCGGTGACGCTGTCGTTGAACCGCCGCAGGGCCCGGTGCAGCTCCTCGCGCTCGGCCTGCGACCAGTCCGCCAGCAACCGGTCGAGCATCTGCCGGCGGTGGGTGCGGGCGATGTCGACCGCCTCCTCACCCTCCGGCGTCAGCGACAGCAGCGTCGCGCGACGGTCGGCGGGGTCGGTGCCCTTCTGCGCCAGCCCCAGCTGCACGACCGACTGCACCTGCCGGGTGATCGTGGAGGGGTCCAGGTTGTGGGCGTGCGCGATCTGCCCGAGCCGCTGCGGACCGTGGTCGGCCACCAGGCACAGGATGCCGTACGCCGACCGGTCGAGCTCGTACTCCCCGGAGGAGGTGGACACGTGGATCGCGAAGGTGCGCCGCAGCAGGGTGAACAGCTGCTGCTCGATCTCGTTGTTGACCTGGGTGGTCTGCTGGCTCATCGTGTCTGGTCCCCTCCGTGGGTGGGGCGAACTTTAGGGCGGGGTCGGTCACGGCCTAGGGTGCTGTGCTCGTGAAGCGTGCTGTGCGGCCACCGACCCCCCATCCGTCGGGTGCCCGGCCCCCCGAGGTCCCGGTCCGGTTCGTGCCGGACCACGTGGCCGTGGTCATGGACGGTAACGGACGGTGGGCCAGGCAGCGTGGTCTGCCGCGCACGGCCGGCCACGAACAGGGCGAGCACGCGCTGTTCGACGTGGTCGAGGGGGCGGTCGAGATCGGGGTGCGGGCGATCTCGGCGTACGCCTTCTCCACCGAGAACTGGTCGCGCTCCCCGGAGGAGGTGCGCTTCCTGATGGGGTTCAACCGCGACGTGATCCGGCGGCGGCGCGACGAGATGCACGAGCTCGGGGTGCGGGTCCGCTGGGCGGGGCGCCGGCCCCGGCTGTGGCGCTCGGTGATCCGCGAGCTGGAGGCGGCCGAGGAGCTCACGCGGGACAACGACGTGCTCACGCTGACGATGTGCGTCAACTACGGCGGCCGCGCCGAGCTGGCCGACGCGATGCGGGCGATCGGCCGCGAGGTGGCCGCCGGGCGGCTGGACCCCGACCGGATCACCGAGCGGACCGTCGCCCGGCACCTCTACGTCCCCGAGCTGGCCGACGCCGACCTGGTGTGGCGCACCTCGGGGGAGCAGCGACTGTCCAACTTCATGACCTGGCAGGCGGCGTACGCCGAGCTGGTCTTCAGCGACGTGCTCTGGCCGGAGGTGGACCGGCGGGACCTGTGGGCGGCGATCGAGGAGTACGCCCGGCGGGACCGCCGGTACGGCGGCGCCGACCCGACCCGGTCCCCCGGCTGAACCCGCGGCCGGCGCGGGGTGGGGGTCACGCGCGGCAGTCGGGGCAGGTGCCGAAGACCTCCAGGGTGTGTCCGGGGTCGGTGAAGCCGTGCCGGGCGGCGACCTCCGCGGCCCACCGCTCCACCTCGGGGCCCTCGACCTCGACGGTGCCGCCGCACCCGCGGCAGACCAGGTGGTGGTGGTGCGTGGCCGAGCACCGGCGGTACATGGCCTCGCCGTCCTCGGTGCGCAGCACGTCCACCTGGCCGGCGTCGACGAAGGCCTGCAGCGCCCGGTAGACCGTGGCCAGGCCGACCCGTTCACCCCGGCGGGCGAGCAGCTCGTGGATCTCCTGGGCGGAGCGGAAGTCGTCGAAGGTGGCCAGGACCTCGGCGACGGCCACCCGCTGCCGGGTCGGGCGCACGCCGCCGAGGGAGGGCGGGGTCGGCCGGCAGGGCTCACCGTGAGTGCCGTGACCAGTGCTGGGATCAGTGCTCGTCATAGTGGGCTCCGTGCGGGGCGTGCCGCTGTCCGTCGTGCAGGTAGTCGACGTGGTCGCCGTGGGGGGCCGCCGGGTGGCCGCAGTCCTCCCCGTGGACGTGGGGGTGCTCGTCGACCTCCACCGGTCGGTGCCCCAGGGGTTCCTCGACCGGGAACGGCGCCCGCAGGTGCCGGTGGCGCCGCAGCCAGGCCCCGATCGGCCAGGTCGCGACGAAGCCGGCCAGGGCCAGCAGCACGATCGTCGGGCCGGGGGCGATGGTGGCCCGGTAGGAGGCCCAGGCCGAGAGCAGCAGGCCGCCGAGCGACGCGACGACGCCGAGGCCCATCGCGGCGAGCAGGGTGGTCCGGAAGGACCGGGTGACCTGCTGGGCCGTGGCGACGGGCACCACCATCAGCGCGGAGACCAGCAGCAGGCCGACGGTGCGCATCGCGACGGTGACGGTCACCGCCGCCAGCACCGCGACCAAGATGTTGTAGAAGCGGACGTCGAGGCCGGCGACCTTGGCGAACTCCTGGTCCTGGGAGACGGCGAACAGCTGCGGGAGCAGACCGATCGCCACCACCAGGACCAGGACGGCGAGCACCAGGGTGACCAGCACGTCGCCGGCGGAGATCGTGGTGATCGAGCCGAAGAGGTACTGGGAAAGCGTCCCCGCGCCCTGCCCGCCGATCCCGGCGAGGAGGACGCCGCCGGCGATACCGCCGTAGAAGAGCAGCGCGAGGGCCACGTCCCCGTTGGCGTGCTCGCGCTCGCGCACCAGCTCGATCGCGACCGCGCCGGCGATCGCGACCAGCACCGCGGTCCAGGTCGGCGAGGTGCCGGTGAGCAGGCCGACGGCGACCCCGGTGACGGCGACGTGGCCGATGCCGTCACCCATGAGGGCGAGCCGGCGCTGGACCAGGTAGGTGCCCACGGCCGGCGCGGCGAGGCCGGTGAACAGGGCGGCGAGGAGCGCCCGCTGCATGAACGGGGTGGTGAGCAGGTCGAGCATCAGGGGGCTCCCAGCTCGTCGAAGGGACCGGTCACCTGGGGACCGGTGTGGTCCGGCGCCGGGTCCTGGTCGTAGGGGTGGTGGTGGCCGTGGAGGTCGTCGTACTCGAGCGCGGGACCGTCGTAGGCGATGCGCCCGTCGCGCAGCACGACCGTCCGGTCCACCAGCGGCGCCAGGGGACCCAGCTCGTGGGCCACCAGCACGATGGTGGCCCCGCGCTGGTCGAGGATCCGCAGGGCCCGGGCCAGCGCCTCCTGGTTGGCCAGGTCCACGCCCGCGGTGGGTTCGTCGAGGAAGAACAGCTCCGGCTCCCCGGCCAGCGCCCGCGCGATCAGCACCCGCTGCTGCTGACCGCCGGAGAGGGTGGACACGCCGTCGCGGGCGCGGTCGGCCAGGCCCACGACCTGCAGCGCCTCGTCGATCGCGACCCGGTCCGCGCGACCCAGGGGGCGCAGCAACCGGCGCCGCGTGAGGCGGCCGGAGGCGACCACCTCCCGCACCGACGTCGGGACCCCGGACGCCGCGGACGGCCGTTGCGGCACGTAGCCGATCCGGTGCCAGTCGTGGAAGTCGGCCAGCGGGGTGCCGAACAGCCGCACCGAGCCCGCGAGCAGGGGGCGCAGGCCGGTCATCGCCCGGACGAGGGTGGACTTGCCCGACCCGTTGGGTCCCATCAGGGCCAGGAACTCGCCGGGGTCCACGGTGAGGTCGACGCCGCGCAGCACCGGCCGGCCGCCGATGGCGACGTCGGCCGAGCGCACCTCGGCGACGGGGTTCAGCGACATCCGTTCGCCTCCTTCAGGGCCGCGAGGTTCTCGCGCATCAGGGAGGGGTAGTCCTCGTCGGCGGTGTCCTCGGTCAAGCCCTCGATCGGGTCCAGGGTCGCGGTCTCGACCCCGAGGTCCTGGGCCAGCGACCGGGTGAGCCGGGGGCTGGTGAGGGGTTCGGTGAAGACCGTGGTGACCCCGGCCTCGCGGATGACCCGTTCCAGGCGCTGGAGGTCGGCCGGGGTCGGCTCCGAGCCGGGACTGAGGCCGGCGACCGGCTCGAAGTCCAGGCCGTAGGTGGCCAGGTACCCGAAGGCGTCGTGGCTGACGACCACGGTGTCGCGGGCGCACTGGTCGAGCCCCTCGGTGTACTCGGTGTCGAGCTCACCCATCCGAGCGGCCAGGTCCGCGGCGTTGTCGCGGAAGGTGTCGGCGGACTCCGGGTGCAGGTCGGCGAGTCGGGCGGCCACCTCCTCGCCCAGGCGTGCCATCCGCACCGGGTCCAGCCAGAAGTGGGGGTCGAGGTCGGCGCTTTCCACGTCGTGGGCGTCCTCGTGGGCCTCCTCACCGCCCTGCTCGTCCTCCTCGTGCTGGGGGCGGTCGGTGCGGCCGTCGGCCTCGATCAGCTCGACGACCTCGGCCGCGTCGACGACCGCGCCCTGGGCGACGGAGTCGACGGCGTCGTCGACCGCCGGCTGCAGGCCGCTGGAGTGGATGACGAGGGAGGCACTCTCGACGGCGGCGGTCTGGCTCACGCTCAGCTCGAGGTCGTGCGGGTCGCTGCCGGCGGGCGCGAGGTCGACGACCTCCAGCTCCTCGCCGGCGACCTCCTCGGCGACCCAGGCCAGCGGGTAGAAGGCCGCCACGACGTCCGCGTCGGTGCCGTCGGCCCCGGTGAAGGCGCCGCAACCCGCCAGGACCAGGGCGGAGGCCAGCAGGGGGACGGAGCGGCGGCGCATCTTCATGAGAACGATTATCAATCGGAATGAGAATCGTTGTCAACTCGACGCCGTCGCGTAGCCTCGCGGGGTGATCGCCGTGAGTCGTTTCCGGGTGCCCGAGGACGAGCAGGAGTCCTTCCTGGTCGACCTGGCGGAGGCGCACCGGCTGCTCGCCGCACGCCCGGGGTACGTCGACGGGCAGGTCGGGCGCAACCTCGACGACCCCGAGCTGTGGACGCTCGTGACCCGGTGGGTGGGGGTGGGGGCCTACCGCCGGGCGCTGTCGGCGCACGAGGTGAAGCTGGGGGCGGTGCGACTGCTCGGACGCGCGCTCGACGAGCCGGGTGCCTACGAGGTGGTCGACCCCGCCCGGGGTCTCGACGGGCTGGACCGGACCAGGTCCTAGGGTGGAGCCCCTCCCACCCGGCACCCAGCCGGGCCATCGACCTGCCCAGGAGTGACCCGTGGCCAAGCCGCCTGCATCCATCGTCGACAACGTCGTCTCCCTCGCCAAGCGCCGGGGATTCGTCTACCCGGCCGGCGAGATCTACGGCGGCACCCGGTCCGCGTGGGACTACGGGCCGCTGGGAGTGGAGCTCAAGGACAACATCAAGCGGCAGTGGTGGAACGCCATGGTCCGCTCCCGCGAGGACGTGGTGGGCCTCGACTCCAGCATCGTGCTCCCGCGCGAGACCTGGGTCGCCTCGGGGCACGTCGACACCTTCACCGATCCGCTCACCGAGTGCCAGTCCTGCCACAAGCGCTACCGGGCCGACCACCTCAAGGAGGACTACTTCGAGAAGTACGGGGAGAAGAAGGGCCTGGACTCCCCCGACTCGGTGGACCTGGCCCAGGTGGCCTGCGCCAACTGCGGCGTGCGTGGAGCCTGGACCGAGCCGCGCCAGTTCTCCGG
>CAZRKV010000129.1:0-7819 GCA_964600305.1 uncultured Nocardioides sp.
ACTGGGACGGCTGGAAGGCGATCACCGACCAGCTCGGCGCCCGCACCCAGCTGGTCGGCGACGACCTGTTCGTCACCAACGTCGAGCGCCTGCGCCGGGGCATCGAGGGCGGCCAGGGGAACGCGCTGCTGGTGAAGGTGAACCAGATCGGGTCCCTCACCGAGACCCTCGACGCCGTCGACCTGGCCCACCGCAGCGGCTTCCGCTGCATGATGAGCCACCGGTCCGGCGAGACCGAGGACACCACGATCGCCGACCTCGCGGTGGCGACGAACTGCGGCCAGATCAAGACCGGCGCCCCGGCGCGGTCCGAGCGGGTGGCCAAGTACAACCAGCTGCTGCGGATCGAGGACGAGCTCGGCAGCTCCGCCCGGTACGCCGGCGCCTCGGCCTTCCCGCGCCTGGGGCAGTGAGCCGGTCGGGCCGATGGGCACGCGTCGTACGCCTCGCAGTGGACCCGGTGGCAGTCGCCGCCCGGGCCGCTCGAGTGCGGCACGCGCGCGCCTCACGCCCGGGGGTGTCCGTCACGGCGAGCAGCGCCCGCCCCGGCGGCTGACCGGGCGCGCCGCGATCCTCGTGCTGGTGGTGGCGGTGCTGGCGGTCTCCTACGCCTCCTCCATGCGTGCCTACCTCGAGCAGCGGTCCCACATCGCCGACCTGAAGACCCAGATCAGCGACAGCCGGGAGGACATCGCCGCACTGGAGCGGGAGAAGCGGCGCTGGCAGGACGATGCCTTCGTCCAGGCCCGGGCCCGGGAACGGTTCGGGTACCTCATGCCGGGGGAGACGGCGTACCAGGTGCTCGACGAGGACGGGGAGCCCCTCGAGGCTCGTCCGGACCTCGAGGACCCCTCCGACGTGGCCCGGCCCGAGCCCACCGCGTGGTGGGACACCGCCTGGGAGTCGGTCGAGGTCGCGGCCGACCCGCCACCTCCCGAGGAGCGCTCGCCGCGCCGCCGGATCACCCCGCCGCCTCGCGACCGGGACGGGGGCTGACCCGGGTGGTGACCGAGAACCGCGGGCGCGACGAGGCCGTCGTCGCCGCCCAGTTGGGGCGCCCACCGCGGGGGCTCCACGAGATCGGGCACCGCTGTCCGTGCGGCAACCCCGACGTGGTCACCACGCGGCCGCGCCTGCCCAACGGCACGCCGTTCCCCACGACGTACTACCTGACCTGCCCCCGCGCCAGCTCCCGGATCGGCACCCTGGAGGCCTCGGGGATGATGCGGCGGATGACCGAGCGGCTGGCCGAGGAACCCGACCTGGCGGCGGCGTACCGCGCTGCGCACGAGCGCTACCTCGCCGCCCGCGAGCGGATCGCTGACGAGGCGGGCCTCGACGTGCCCGAGATCGCCGGGATCTCCGCCGGCGGTATGCCGGATCGGGTCAAGTGCCTGCACGTGCTGGCCGCCCAGGCCCTGGCCCAGGGCCGGGGCGCCAACCCCCTGGGCGACGAGGTCCTCGACGAGCTCGGTGCGTGGTGGGCCGAGGGTCCCTGCGTGGACCCGGAGGCCGACCGGTGAGCCACGTGGGCGACCGGACCGTCGCCGCGGTCGACTGCGGCACCAACACCGTCAAGCTGCTCGTCACCCGGGTCCCGTCGATGACCGACCTGGAGCGGGAGATGCGGATGGTGCGCTTGGGGCAGGACCTCGACCGGACCGGCCGGATCTCCGAGGAGGCGCTCGACCGGGCTTTCACCGCCCTCGAGGAGTACGCCGCCCTGCTCCCCCGGCACGGGGTCGAGCAGGTCCGCTTCTGCGCCACCTCCGCGACGCGGGACGCCGCGAACGCCGACGAGTTCACCGCCGGGGTCCGGGAGCGGCTGGGTGTCGACCCCGAGGTGCTCACCGGTGAGGAGGAGGCCGCGCTCGCGTTCGAGGGGGCGGTGCGCAACCTGCGCGAGGAGGTGCCGGGCCCGGTGCTCGTGGTCGACGTCGGTGGCGGGTCCACCGAGCTGGTGCTGGGTGATCCCGCGGGCGGTCCGCCCGTGGCCCACTCCATGGACATGGGGTCGGTGCGCCTGCACGAGCGCCACCTGGGCAGCGACCCGCCCACCGAGGCCGAGGTCGCCGCGTGCGTCGCCGACATCGACGCCCACCTGGACGCCTCGCCGGTCGAGCCGGCCGACGCCCGCACCGTGGTGGGGGTCGCGGGGACCAACCTGTCCCTCGTCGCCGGGGTGCTGGACCTGCCGGCCTACGACCGGGACGTGATCGACCAGTCCGTGGTGGACGTGGACGAGGTGCTCGCGTTGGTCGACCGGCTGGTCTCGATGACCGTGTCCGAGCGGCTGGCGCTGCCGTGGATGCACCCGGGTCGTGCCGACGTCATCGACGCCGGCGCCCTCATCCTGGCCCGGGTCCTCCGCCGCGCCGGTGTCCGCACCCTGGTCGCCTCGGAGTCCGACATCCTCGACGGGATCGCCCTCTCCCTGGCGCCCTGAGGTGTGGGCGGCCCGCGCGCTGGGTACGGGTCCCCGCATGACGCAGCCACGCGAACCGCAGGCGCCGGCGAGCCCCGACGAACCGGTCGGGGCCCTGGTGCACCGCCTGTCCGAGCAGATCCCGGAGCTGGTGCGCAGCGAGATCCGGTTGGCCCAGGCCGAGATGACCCAGAAGGGCAAGCGCCTCGGCATCGGGGTCGGCATGTTCAGCGCCGCCGGGCTCCTCGCCTTCCTCGGCGTCCAGGTCCTCATCGCCACCGCGATCCTGGCTCTCGCCCTCGTGCTCCCCGCCTGGCTCTCGGCGCTGATCATCGGCGTCGTGCTGCTGTTCGCGGCCGGGGTGGCCGCCCTGCTCGGCAAGGGCCGGGTCGACGACGCCACGCCGGCCAAGCCGGAACGGGCGACGGAGGGCGTGCGCGAGGACATCGCCACGGTGAAGGGAGGCCACCAGTGAGCACCGAGGACACGGGCAGCAACTCCTCGCCCACGCCGGAGGAGATCGAGGCCGACATCGCCCGGCAGCGCGAGCAGCTCGCCGACACCGTCGACGCCCTGCAGGACAAGCTGGACGTCAAGAGCCGCGCCCAGGCGAAGGCGCACGACGTGCAGCAGCGCGTGACGGACTCCCGGGGGAGGCCACGCACTGACCTGGTGGCCGCAGCGGTGACCGGCGCGCTGGTGTTCACCGGCGGCCTGGTCTGGCTGCGCGCCACGGACCGCATCTGACCCACCCCGCTCACCGGGGCCCGTGGACCTGATGATGGGGCCATGACCGACGTTGGACTGCCACACCCGGCGACCGGCGTACCCCACCCCTCGCCGGTCCCCGCCGGCACCGGCTGGCCCGGGGACCCGGCCGAACCGGGGACGCCGGTCGCCCGCACGGCCGCGCAGGTACGCCGGGCGGCGCGCGCGGCCGACCTCCCCGACCTCGACGCCGCGGTCTCGGTGTGCCGGGCCTGCCCGCGACTGGTGGCGTGGCGGGAGGAGGTTGCGGTCACCAAGCGCGCGTCGTTCGCCGACCAGCCGTACTGGGGGCGGCCCGTGCCGGGATGGGGGAGCGAGCAGCCGGCCGTGCTCGTGGTGGGCCTGGCGCCGGCCGCGAACGGCGGCAACCGCACCGGCCGGGTCTTCACCGGTGACAGCTCCGGGGACTGGCTGTTCGCGTCGCTGCACCGGGTGGGCCTCGCGACCCGTCCCACCAGCACGGACACCGCGGACGGGCAGCGGTTGCTCGGCACCCGGATGGTCGCCACCGTCCGTTGCGCCCCACCCCAGAACAGGCCCACGACCACCGAGCGCGACACCTGCGCCCCCTGGATCGAGGCGGAGGTGCGGCTGGTCGCGCCCACCGTCCGGGTGGTGGTGGCCCTGGGGAGCTATGGGTGGGACGGCGCGCTGCGCTCGCTGCGGGCCGCGGGGTATGACGTGCCGCGCCCCAAGCCGCGCTTCGGGCACGCCGTCGAGACCGTCCTCGCCGGACCGCACGGTCCGGTGACGCTGCTCGGCTGCTACCACCCCAGCCAGCACAACACCTTCACCGGCCGCCTGACCCCGGCGATGCTCGACGAGGTGCTCGGCCGGGCCCGCGACCTGGGTGGGCTCGCCCCGGCCTGACCACGTGTGCGGGCCGGGTCGGGGGTCGGTCACAATGGCGCGGTGACCCTCCTCGCCATCACCGTCCTCGGACACGACCGGCCCGGCATCATCGCCGAGACCACCGGGATCCTCGCCGACCTCGGGCTGAACCTCGAAGACTCCACGATGACGCTGCTGCGCGGCCACTTCGCGATGATGCTGATCTGCGCCGGCGACCGGTCGGCCGGCGACGTGGAGCAGGCCCTGGCCCCGCTCACCGCCGACGGCACGCTGGACGTGTCGGTGCGGGAGGTGCCGGTGGAGTCCGCCCCCGTCGGCGAGGGCAGCTCGTGGGTGCTGACCGTGCACGGCGGCGACCGCCCGGGGATCGTCTCGACCGTGCTCGCTGAGGTGGCCCGTGCCGGGGGCAACGTCACCGACCTGACCACCCGGCTCGCCGGGGAGCTCTACCTCCTCGTTGCAGAGGTGGACCTGCCCGCCGGCGCCGACGTGGACGGCGTACGCCGGGGGCTGGGGGAGGCGGCGGAGCGGCTCGGGGTCCGCGCCACGGTGCACGAGGCGGAGGCCGACTCCTTCTGATGGGCGGGGACCAGCGGGCGCCGGAGGGCGTCAACGAACGCGTGGCTGCCTGGACCGAGGCCGAGCTGCCGGTGACCGGACGGGAGCGTCCGGTCCTCACCGCTCCGCAGGACGTGCTCGCCCGCGACGGGGAGCGGGTGGACCCGTGCGCCCCCGACGTCGTGCAGCTGGCCGCCGACCTGGTGGCCACCATGCGGGTCTCGCCGGGGTGCGTGGGGCTGGCGGCGCCCCAGGTGGGCGTCGGGGTGAAGGTGTTCAGCGTGGACGTCTCCGAGCACCCCAAGACCCGGGACCACCACGGCACCTTCGTGCTCTGCAACGCCGAGGTGCTGGAGGCCTCGCGCAACGAGAAGGCGCGCGAGGGGTGCATGTCGGTGCCCGACCTCACCGGGGACGTCAAGCGTGCGACCCGGCTGCTGGTGCGGGGCCAGCTGCCCGGCACGGGGGAGGAGGTCCTGCTGCGCGCCAACGCGTTCGAGGCCCGGTGCCTGCAGCACGAGATCGACCACTGCGACGGGTACCTCTTCCTCGACCGGGCGGCCGGTGCCCACGCGATCCACCCCCGCAAGACCTACCTGTAGGACGTCATACGATTCGGGGGCCATGACCTCCGGAGCGCATGACGTCCCGGGGCTGAGGCCCCCGTATCCCAATTGGCAGAGGAAGTCGCCTTAAAAGCGATCCAGTGTCGGTTCGAGCCCGACCGGGGGCACCCGTGGGGCCGACTCGGCGGTGCCGTGGGGCCGACTCGGGAAGAACTGTGGATGTCGGGGCGTTGACGTGGTGTCGGATCCGTAGACTGGTGGAACCGAGACGAACGAGGCGCGTCCGCACACGGCGGACGGCTTTGGCGAGGAGAGAGACCCTGATGCAGAGCAGCAACCCCGTCTTCAACCGCGCCGAGGGCTTCAACGGCCGCGGCGCGGCGCCTGCCGCCGACTCCTACAGCGGGTACGGCGACCCCTCGACCTGGAGCGTCGGCTCGTCCTCGGGTGGGGCGCCGCAGGCCCCGGCCCGGCCCGCCTCGCGGATGACCATCGACTCGGTCGTGCAGAAGAGCGCGATGTCGCTGGGCGTGCTCCTGGTCTTCGCGATCGGCACCTGGGTGCTGACCGGTGACCTGGAGACCAGCCCCGAGGCCGCCGGCACCCTGCTCGGCGCTGCCGGGCTCGGCGCCCTGATCGCCTTCGGCCTCTCCCTGGTCAACTCCTTCAAGCGGGTGGTCAGCCCGGCCCTGGTGCTCGCCTTCGCCGCCGCCGAGGGCGTGGCGCTCGGCGGGATCAGCAAGCTGTTCGACGCCCAGTTCGGTGACGGCATCGTCACCAACGCCGTGCTCGGCACCTTCGCCGCGTTCGCCGGCACGCTCGCGGCGTACAAGTTCCTCAACATCCAGGTCGGCGACAAGTTCCGCAAGTTCGTCGTCGCTGCGATGTTCGGCATGGTCGGCCTCGGCCTGCTGGAGATGGTGCTGCAGGTCTTCGGCGCCGGGATCGGGATCTTCGGCTTCGGTGCGCTGGGCCTGATCTTCGCGGTGGCCGGCCTGGTGCTCGGCGTGCTGATGCTGATCATGGACTTCGACTTCGTCGAGCGCGGCGTCGCCGCCGGGCTCGAGGAGCGCGAGTCCTGGCGAGCCGCCTTCGGCCTCACCGTGAGCCTGGTCTGGATCTACACCAACCTGCTGCGCATCCTGGCGATCTTCAGCCAGGAGTGACCGACGCCTCGGCGGGGCCCCCTTCCGGGCCCCGCTCGGAGGGCTCGCCCTCCGGCGTCTCCGCGGGCTCGGGCGCCTCCGCCTCGCCCCGCGGGTGGCGCCGACGGTGGCGCAGCAGGGCCCACCGTCCCTTGAGCCCGCGCTGGGCCCCGGCCATCTCGGTGCCGTCCACCTCGGTGCCGGGGATCCGGGCCGCCTCGACGGCGGCGTAGGCCACCGGCAGCACGCCCTCGCCGCGGAACGCCTCGGGCTCGGCCTCCTCCGGCGGGATCAGCCCCAGCGCCGCCATCGTCGAGGGCAGCAGCACGGCGGCCAGCGAGGCATAGCCCTCCGCCGAGGGGTGGAACTGGTCGGGCCCGAACAGCACCGCGGGGGCCGCCGCGAACTCGGGCCCGAGCACCGAGCCCAGGGACACCGAGCGGCCACCCGCCTCCACGACCGCCACCGTCTGCGCGGCGGCCAGGCGCCGGGACCAGGTCCGGGCGACCTGGCGCAGTGGGGGTGGGATCGGCTTGATGGTGCCCAGGTCGGGGCAGGTGCCGACGACGACCGAGACCCCGGCCTCCTCCAGGCGGCGCACCGCCTCGACGAGGTGGCGCACGGACTGCGACGGCAGCACCGTGTGGGTCACGTCGTTGACCCCGATCAGGATCACCGCCACGTCGGCCTCGGTGGCCAGCGCCTGGGCCACCTGCCCGTCCAGGTCGCTGGACTGGGCCCCGACGACGGCGTACTCGCGCAGGTGCACCCTCCGGTCCGCCCGCTGGGCCACCCCGGCGGCCAGCATCGCCCCGGGCGTCTCCTCGACGCTCTCCACGCCGTACCCGGCCGCACTGGAGTCCCCGAGCAGCGCGACCCGGATCGCGGGGCCGGGGCGGCCGCGGCCGTACCACCCGCTGGCGTCCGGGGGCGGCTCCGCGCTGACCTCGCCGATCGTGCGGCGGGCCAGCCTCGCCTCGGCGACGAGGACGCCGTACAGCCCCCCACCGAGCACCGAGAGGCCGCCTCCGCCGTAGACCGCGGCGGAGGCGAGCTTGCGTGCTGCGGCTGCCCTACCCACGGCGCCCACCGTACTCCCGGTGGCCCTTCGCCCGGCCGGCCCGGGCGTGGGTACATTCGGGGCGTGGACTACGCGAACTCGGTGCTCGAGCTGATCGGCAACACCCCGCTCCTCAGGCTCTCCCGGACCCTGGACCTGCCCCACGACACCGGTGACCCCGGCGCCGGGCCGCTGGTCCTGGCGAAGGTGGAGTACCTCAACCCCGGCGGCTCGGTGAAGGACCGGATCGCGAGCCGGATGGTCGAGGCGGCCGAGGCGTCCGGGGCGCTGCGCCCCGGCGGCACCATCGTCGAGCCCACGTCGGGCAACACCGGCGTCGGCCTGGCGATGGTGGCCCAGCAGAAGGGCTACCACTGCGTCTTCGTCTGCCCCGACAAGGTCAGCGAGGACAAGCGCAACGTGCTCAAGGCGTACGGCGCCGAGG
>CAZRKV010000130.1:0-7759 GCA_964600305.1 uncultured Nocardioides sp.
AGGGGAACTCGTCGTTGATCCCGCCCTCGCGGTAGTGCAGGTCGGTGTGGCAGACCCCGCAGGCCTGCACGCGCACGACGGCCTCCCCCGGCCCCGGGTCCGGCACGTTGATCGTGGTCACCTCGACCGGTTCACCCTGCGCTGGTGCCACTACGGCCCGGACCTGCTGCATCGCTACCTCCTCGGGGGGATGACTGAGCCCAACCTAGCCCGGGCACGGGGCCGGTGGACCGGACGGGTTCACGCGGTGACGACGGTGACCGGCTGGGAGGAGTCGGCAGCCAGGTCGAGCGAGGAGGGTGCGCGCCCCCGACCCACCAGCTCGGCCCCCAGGGCCGCCACCATCGCCCCGTTGTCGGTGCACAGGCCCGGCCGGGGCACGCGCACCCGGATCCCGCGCGCCGCCGCCCGCTCCTCGACCATCGCCCGCAGCCGGCTGTTGGCCGCGACCCCGCCACCGACCAGGACGTCCTCGATGCCCTGGCTGGAGGCCGCGTCGATGGTCTTGCGGGTGAGCACGTCGCAGACCGCCTCCTGGAAGCTGGCGGCGACGTCGGCCACCGGCACCGGCTCCCCGGAGCGCTCACGCGCCTCGATCCAGCGCGCGACGGCGGTCTTGAGCCCGGAGAAGGAGAAGTCGAAGCGGTGGCGCTGCAGGTCGCGCTGGGAGGTGAGGCCACGGGGGAAGTCGATGTAGACGCTGTTGCCGCCCGCCGCGGCACGGTCGATGTGCGGTCCGCCCGGGAACGGCAGGCCGAGCAGCCGGGCGACCTTGTCGAAGGCCTCCCCCGCCGCGTCGTCGATCGTCGCCCCGAGCGGTGCCACGCCGGTGGTCAGGTCGTCCACCTGCAGCAGGCTCGAGTGGCCCCCCGAGACCAGCAGGGCCAGGCAGGGCTCGGGCAGCGGCCCGTGCTCGAGCTGGTCGACGGCGACGTGGGCGGCGAGGTGGTTGACGCCGTACAAAGGCTTGCCCAGGCCGAGCGCCAGGGCCTTCGCGCTGGCCACGCCCACCAGCAACGCACCCGCCAGCCCCGGTCCGCTGGTGACGGCCACGGCGTCGACGTCGGCCAGCCGCACCCCCGCGGTCTCGGCGGCCCGCTCGATCGTGGGCACCATCGCCTCCAGGTGCGCCCGACTGGCGACCTCGGGCACGACGCCGCCGAAGCGGGCGTGCTCGTCGACGCTGGAGGCGACCGCGTCGGCCAGGAGGGTGTGGCCGCGGACGATCCCGACCCCCGTCTCGTCGCACGAGGTCTCGATGCCCAGCACCAGGGGGCCCTCGTCGGTGTGGTCCATGTGCCCCATCATCGCCTCCTCATCCCCAGCTGCAGCCCCGGGCCAGCGAGCGGCGCATCACCACGGCGTCGGTGCCGTCCCGGTAGTAGCGCGGGCGCCGGTCGATGGCGGTGAAGCCGGCCTCGACGTAGCAGCGCATCGCGGCCGTGTTGCCCGCCGAGACCTCCAGCAGCACCCGGTCGGCCCCGTCGCGCCCGGCCGTGGCCAGGGCCTCGGCCAGCAGCCGCCGCCCCAGGCCGGCGCGACGATGGGCCGTGGTCACGGCGATCCGCTGCAGGTCCACCACCTCGCCCGCGCTCCGGGTGACGGCGTAGCCCACCGGCTCCCCCGCGACGAGGGCGACCCAGGACCGGCGCCCGGGCCCGGTCAGCTCCTCGCGCACCTGCGGCTCGCGCCACGCCTCCGCACCGAAGGCCTCGTGCTCGATCGCGGCGAGCACCGCGGCGTCGTCGGGAGCGGCCTGCCGGATCACGAGACCCGCTTCGGGGTCGAGGGCGCCATCACGTCGGGGCGCCGCAGGTAGAGCGGTTCCGGGTCCAGCAGCTCGGCCCGCTCCCCGGCCACGGTGCGGGCGAGCCAACCGGCACCGGGGAGCTCGGGGGCCACCGCGTGCGGGAACGCGTCCGGGTACAGCCGCGGCCCCTGCCCGGCCGTGGGGGCCGCGGAGGCTGCATCGGCGGGCAGCCGCACCTCCGGCCCCGCGAGCCGGACGCCCTGGTCGTCGTAGGCCGCGACGTAGACCTCCTTGCGGCGCGCGTCGGTCGCCACCAGGAAGTCCGTCCACACCTGCCCGGTGTCCACCGCCTCGACCGCGATCACGTCGAGCGAGCACACGGCGTACACCGGCACGTCCAGGACCAGGCCGAGGGTGCGGGCTGTGACCAGGCCGACCCGCAACCCAGTGAAGGGCCCGGGGCCCGCACCGGCCGCGATCGCCGTCAGGTCCTGGCGGGCCACCCCGGCCTCGGCGAGGACCTGCTCGATCAGCGGGGCCAGCTGCTCCCCGTGCTGCATCGCCCGGGCGGAGACCCGCTCGGCGACCACGTCCGTGCCGTCGTGGAGCGCGACGGTCACGCGCGGGGTGGCGGTGTCGAAGGCGAGGAGCACGGGACGAGGCTAGTTCAGCACCAGCGCGGCCCCACCGGGAGCACCGTCACCCGACGCGGGTCCGCCGGGTCGGCCCCCGGGTCGGCCCCCGGGTCGGCCGCCGCCAGCTGGTCGCCGGTCGCGCGCCGGATGTGGACCTCCAGCCGCGAGTCGGCCAGGACCTCCGCGAGGCCCTCGCCCCACTCCACGACCGTGACCGCGTCCTCCAGCGAGGTGTCCAGGTCCAGGTCGTCCAGCTCGGCCACCCCGCCCAGCCGGTAGGCGTCCACGTGCACCAGGTCCGGACCCCCGCGCTCGGAGGGGTGCACGCGGGCGATCACGAAGGTCGGGGAGGTCACCCCGCCCCGGACGCCCAGCCCCTCCCCCAGGCCCTGGGTGAGGGTGGTCTTGCCCGCTCCCAGTCCCCCGACGAGGACCACCAGGTCCCCGGCCCGCAACCCGGCGGCCAAGTCCCGTCCCAGCCGGCGCATGGCTTCGGCGTCCGGGACGTCGTAGGTGCGCGGCAGCCAGCGGTGCAGCCGGAGGTACGGCGCCTCGCGGCCGGTCTCGGTGAAGCCGCACCCGCGCCAGAAGTCGATGGTGGCCGGCAGCTCCTCGCGGGCGAGCACGCCCAGGCCCCGCACCCCCAGCTCGACGGCGACCTCCACGGCCGCGTCGACCAGCCGGTGGGCCAGGCCCGCGTGCTGGGCCGCCGGGACCACCCCGACCCGGCGGAGGTAGAGCACGTCGTCGACGACGTCGAGGATCGTGGTCGCGACCGGGATGCCGTCCCGCACCACCAGGAGCCCGCCGTGGGCCTGCAGCCTCCGGGCCACCGAGTCCACCGTCTCCTCCAGGGCGTCCGCCGGCGGGTCCAGCGCCGGTCGGGCGCCGAACGCGGCGGCGACGACGGCGTACACGTCCGGGGCCGCCTCCGCGCCGACCCGACTGATGCCTACGGTCACGGGCGCGGCTCCATCGCGGTGGTGATCAGCGTGTCGAGCTCGGCGTTGACCTCGTCGGGGCGCTCCATGATCACCATGTGGCCGGCGCCCGCGCACTCGAGCAGGCTGGAGCCGGCGATGTGGGCGTGCAGCTTGCGGCTGTGGCCGACGGAGGTGATCCGATCGGCAGTCCCGCAGATGATCGCGGTCGGGACGTGGCCGAGGGCCTCGAGGATGGAGAACTTGTCGAGGGTGGAGAAGTTGGGGAAGAAGTCGGCCACCACCTCGAACGGCGTCTGCCCGAGCATGTCGTGGAGGAACTCCACGTAGGACTCCGGCACGTCGTCGCCGAACGCGAGGTGGTCGATGACCACCTCCATCACGTCGCTCCCGGCGCGGCGGAGCAGGTCCACCTGCCGGTGGCCGCGCGCGAGGCCCGCCACGGCCCGCTGCAGCAGGTCACCTCCCATGGTCCGGGGCAGCATCGGGAGCATGATCCGGTGCGGCCGCAGCCCGCCGGCCGTCGTCGAGATCAGGGCGGTCCCCACCACCTTCGACCCGAACAGCTCGGGGTGCTGCTCGGCGAGGGTGATGACGCTCATCCCACCCATGGAGTGGCCGACGAGCACGACGGGACCATCGGGCACGGCATGCTCCACGACCGCACGCAGGTCCGCCCCGAGCTGGTCGATCGTGGTGTTCTCCCCGTGTGAGCTGCCGGACCGGCCGTGGGAGCGCTGGTCGTAGTAGACCGCCCGGACCAGCCCGCGGTAGGCCGCCCGCTGGAAGTGCCAGCTGTCGAGGTTCAGCCCGTAACCGTGCACGAAGACGACGGTCGGCTCGGGGCCGCGGGGCCGCTTCGCGGCACGCCGGTGGCGGCCCGCACCACCGGCGCCGCCGTGGTCGACCTCGTCCACCTCGACGTGCAGCGGTACGCCGTCGTCGGCGACCACCACCAGCGGTGTCGACCGCAACGTCCCGAACGGCACGTCGCGCCCGGCCGCACGGCGGGAGAGGCCACGCCGGTGATGGGCGAACCCGGCCGTCCCCGCGGCAGCCAGGCCCATCATCCCGGCACCGAGGCCGAGGAGCCGGTGCACGGCCATCAGCCGGCCACCCCGCCGTCGACGTAGCGGCGCGGCAGCCGCTGGCCACCGATCCGCGTGACGATCTCGTAGTTGATGGTGCCGGTGGCCAGGGCCCAGTCGGTGGCGGTGGGCCCACCCTCCAGGCCGGCACCGAAGAGGACGACGGGCTCGCCGGCCTCGATCTGGTCGTCGCCGAGGTCGACTATGAACTGGTCCATGCAGATCCGGCCCCGCACCGGTCGGCGACGTCCGGCCACCCAGACGTCGACCACCGAGCTCGCGTGGCGGGGCACCCCGTCGCCGTACCCGGCGGGGACCAGGCCGAGCGTCGTGGGCCGGTCGGCCACCCAGGTGTGCCCGTAGGAGACCCCGTCGCCGGCCTCGATCCGCTTGGTCATCACCAGGCGCGCCTGCACGGTCATCGCCGGGACCAGGCCGAGGGCGGCCGGGGTGTGCCCGGGCGCCGGGTCCTGCCCGTAGCTGGCGATCCCGCAGCGGACCAGGTCGAAGTACGACGAGGGGCGCAGCACCGCGGCGGCCGAGTTGGCGAGGTGGCGCACCTCGGGCGCCAGGCCGGCCTGCTCGGCCACCGCGAGCGCCTCGGTGAAGGCCTGCTCCTGCGCGGCGTTGGCCGGGTCCTCCGGCTCGTCGCTGGCCGCGAGGTGCGACCAGATGCCGGTGACCCGGGCCTCCCCCCGGCGCTCCGCCTCCCGGGCGGCCGCGACGAGCGCCGGCCAGTGGGTGGGGCTCGCCCCACCCCGCGAGAGCCCGGTGTCCACCTTCAGCTGCACTCGCGGCACGCGCCCGAGGGCGCGCCCGGCGGCAAGGACCTCGTCCAGCTGGGCCACGGTGTACGCCGTCACGTCGACGTCGCGCGCCACCGCCGGGCGGTGGTCGTCACCGGGCGCGGCCAGCCAGCACAGCAGCGGACCCCGGTCGCCCCCGTCCCGGACGGCGACCGCCTCCTCGACCGTCGCGACCCCGAGCCAGTCCGCACCACCCTCGCGGGCGGCCCGGGCGGCGGGGACCAGGCCGTGGCCGTACCCGTCGGCCTTGACCACGGTCATCATCCGGGGTCGGGTGCCGTCGGCGCTGGTGGTCCACTCGCGCAGCCGGCGCACGTTGTGGCGGATCCGGTCCAGGTCGACCACGATCTCCGCGCGGCGGTGCGGGGTGTCCATGCGTCGGATTCTTCCACCCGGTCAGCGGACCGGCGGGAGCGCCCGCACCGCGTCGGGGATCGCGGCCGCGACGTCACCGGCCACGATCGGCCCGCCCCGGGACGCCGTGGCGGCGGCCGCGGCGTGCAGCCACACCCCGGCGGACGCCGCGTCGAAGGGCCCGGAACCGGAGGCCAGCAGCGCCCCGACCAGGCCGGCCAGCACGTCCCCCGCCCCGGCGGTGGCCAGCCAGGGGGTCGCTCCGGGCTGGGCCCGCACCCGTCCGCCGGGCTCGGCCACCAGGGTGCGGTGGCCCTTGAGCACGACCACCGCCCCGAACCGGTCCGCGGCCTCGCGGGCCGAGGCGAGCCGGTCGGCCTCCACCTCCGACCGCTCCCGGCCCAGCATCCGACCCAGCTCGCCGGCGTGGGGGGTGAGCACCGCGGGCACGGCCAGGGGGGTGGTCACGTGGGGCAGGGCGTCCGCGTCGACGACCACGGGCACCCGGTCGGCCAGGCTCTCCTCCAGCGCGTCGCCGGCCGCGTCACCGCCCCCGGACCCGACCACCCAGGCCTGCACCCGGCCCGGCCCGACCACCTCCGGGTGCGCGGCGCGGACCCGGTCCGCGACGGCCGCCGGGCCGGCGTACCGCACCATGCCAGTGAGCCCGCTCCCGGCCCCGGCGACGCAGAGCAGGGCGGCCCCCGGGTACTGCGCGGAACCGGCCCGGACGCCGACGACCCCCCGCGTGTACTTGTGGTCGGTCGGGCCGGGGCAACGCACCAGCCCTGCCACGTCCGCCGCCTGCAGCGCCTCGACGGGCGCCGGCGGGAGGTCGAGCCCGAGGTCGACGAGGTGCACCGCGCCGCAGGCCTCGGCGGCGGGACCCACCAGGTGGGCCACCTTGTGGGTGCCGAAGGTCACCGTGAGGTCGGCGGTGACGTGCTCGGCCGGGGCCCGCCCGGTGTCGACCTCCACCCCGCTGGGCACGTCGACGGCCACCACGGGGATCCCGTCCAGCGCCGCCAGGGCCGCGGCCGCGGCGTCCCGCAGGCCCGGGCGGGCGCCGATCCCGACGATGCCGTCCACCACCACGTCGGCGGCGGTCGGCTCCTCCAGCACCCGTCCCCCCGCGGCCCGCAGCGCCGCCAGCCCCGACTCGTGGGCCCGGTCGGCCAGCAGCAGGGCCCCGACCGCACACCCGCGGCGGGCCAGCAGCGCCCCGGCGTGCAGCGCGTCCCCGCCGTTGTCGCCCGGGCCGACCAGCAGCACCACCCGTCGGCCGTACGCCGTCCCGAGCAGCTCCACGACCGCGTGTGCCAACCCGGTGGCCGCCCGCTGCATCAGCGCCCCGTCCGGGAGCCGGGCCATCAGGGCGGCCTCGGCGGCCCGCACCTGCTCGACCGTGTGCGCGCCCCTCATGCCTCCACCCGCTCGAGCACCACGAACGCGGTGGCCACACCCGCGTCGTGCGACAACGACAGGTGGGTGGCGGTGGCCCCGAGCTCGGCGGCGCGGGTCGCCACGGTGCCGCGCAGGACGAAGTAGGGCCGGCCGGAGGGCTCCGAGCAGACCTCGGCGTCGTGCCACCCGAGCCCCGGGGGCGCCCCCAGGGCCTTCGCGATCGCCTCCTTCGCGGCGAACCGCGCGGCGAGCGAGGCCAGCGGGAGCCCCGCCTCAGCCGGTGTGAACAGCCGTCCCCGCAGGGTCGGCGTGCGCTCCAGGGACTCGGAGAACCGGCCGACGTCCACGACGTCCGTGCCCACGCCCACCAACACAGCCGATCAGCGTCCCTACTCCACCGTGACGGACTTGGCCAGGTTGCGGGGCTGGTCGACGTCGTGCCCCATGAGCGAGGCCAGCTCGCACGCGAACAGCTGGAGCGGCACCACCGCGACCAGCGGCTGGAGGAGCACCGGCACCGTGGGCAGCGGGATGAGCACGTCGGCGTAGCGGTGGATGGACCGGTCGTCCTCCTCGGCCAGGCAGATGGTGCGGGCCCCCCGGGCCCGCACCTCCTGGATGCCGCTGAGCATCTTCCCGTGCAGCTGGTCGCGGCCCACGGGGGGCACGACGCACAGCATCGGCAGCCCCTCCTCGACCAGGGCGATCGGTCCGTGCTTGAGCTCCCCGGCGGCGAACCCCTCGGCGTGGATGTAGGCGAGCTCCTTGAGCTTCAGCGCCC
>CAZRKV010000131.1:0-7742 GCA_964600305.1 uncultured Nocardioides sp.
GCAGCTGGTCGGCAACGACATGCGGCTGCTGGTCTCCGACATGGCCGGCCGCGCCACGATCGAGCTGAAGGGGCGCGAGCTGGGCTACGAGCTGTCCGGGGACCGCGACCTCGTGGCGCGCGTGACCGACCGGGTCAAGGAGCTGGAGAGCCGCGGGTTCACCTTCGAGGCCGCCGACGCGTCCTTCGAGCTGCTGCTGGTCGAGGAGGTCGAGGGCGTCCGCCCGGCGTACGTCGACATCGAGTCCTGGCGGGTGATCACCGAGAGCGCGCCCGGGAACGAGGCGGCGTCGGAGGCGACCGTGAAGCTGCACGCGGGCGGTTCCCGGTTCGTCGTGACGGGGGAGGGCAACGGCCCGGTGAACGCGCTCGACCACGCGCTGCGCGCCGCGATCGGGCAGGCCTACCCGGAGGTGGCGAAGTTCGAGCTGATCGACTACAAGGTGCGCATCCTCGACCAGGGCCACGGCACCGACGCGATCACCCGGGTGCTGATCGAGACCTCCGACGGGGAGTCCTCCTGGGTCACCGTCGGCGTCGGCGCCAACGTGGTCGAGGCCTCGTGGGGGGCCCTGCTCGACAGCGTCACGTTCGGTCTGCGCCGGCACGCGGTCGCCCCGCCCCTCTGACCGCGTGGCGGGGCGCCGCCCGGTC
Organism: uncultured Nocardioides sp.; assembly: GCA_964600305.1. Taxonomy (GTDB): domain Bacteria; phylum Actinomycetota; class Actinomycetes; order Propionibacteriales; family Nocardioidaceae; genus Nocardioides. The sequence goes on from CAZRKV010000131.1 coordinate 654, forward strand.
AGTCGCCGATGCCGCGCGCCTGCAGCGCGTCCCCGGTGGCGCGGGCGTGGGCGACGACCCGCAGGACCACGGGGGTGAGTCGGGCGCGGGGGCTGCGCTGGAGCCCACGGGCGACGGCCGCGACCCGGGTCTCCTCGGCGACCTCGAGGGTGGTGGGGATGGCGCGGATCACCAGGGAGAACGCGAGCGCCACCCGGTCCGGGTCCACCCCCAGGGACCGCAGCGGCCGCAAGCCGCGCGCGATCGTGTCCAGCATGTCGTCGACCGAGGTGGTGGCGGTCAGGACCGAGGCCAGCAGGACCAGCGCCAGCAGGTCCCCGACCGCGTCGACCGCCCGCGACCAGCCCTGCTGCCACACCAACCAGGCGCCGAGGAGCGTGGCCACCAGCAGGATCCGCCGCACGGTGCGCGCGGCTCCGCCCCACCCGAGCCCGGACCACACCACCAGCGCGAGGGCGCCCACGACCGCGGCGACCGCGAGCGCGGGGGAGCGCACCGCCACCAGCAGCACGGCGGCCCCCAGCAGCGAGATCAGCTTGGGACCGGGCGGGAGCCGGTGCAGGGGCGTCGTGCCGGGACGGTAGGCCCCGAGCAGGCCGTCGCTCACGGCGCGGTCTCCACCAGGTGCCGGTACGCGGCCACCGCGTCCTCGGCGGCCCCGTCGTGCACCACCCGGCCCTCGTCGACCACGAGCACCCGCTCGCAGCGCGCGGCCAGGTCGAGGTCGTGGGTGAGCAGCAGCAGCTGCTGGTCCAGGGAGAAGAGCAGGTCAGCGATCCGGCGGGTGTTGCGCAGGTCGAGGAGGGTCGTGGGTTCGTCGGCGACGAGGATGGACGGGCCGGTGGCCAGCACCCCGGCCATGGCCAGCAGTTGACGCTGTCCTCCCGAGAGCGTGTGCACGCTGCGGTCGGCGAAGCCGTCGAGGCCGTACGCCGCCAGCACCTCCTCGGCCGCTCGCCGGCGCTCCGCCTTGCCCCGGTGGGTACGACGCAGCGACAGCATCACGTCCTCGCCGGCCGTCGGCATCACCAGCTGGGCCGTGGGGTCGGTGAAGGCGAACCCGACCCGGCGTCGTACCTCCGCGCCCTGCTCGGCGACGTCGAGCCCCTCGACCAGGACGTGACCGGTGGTGGGGTGGACGAGGCCGTTGACCAGGCGGGCGAGCGTGGACTTGCCCGACCCGTTGGCGCCGATGAGGGCGACCCGCTGCTCGGTGAGGTGGAGCGAGGTCTCGTGGAGGATCGGCCGGTCCGCCCCGGTCGGGTGGACGGTGACCCGGTCGAACCGGATGCCGCTCACGCGGGGGAGGCCGCCGGCCGCTCGTCGGCTCCGCGCGGGGCGGGTCGGTCCAGCAGGTCGGGGAAGGCGCGGTGGACCGCGGTCGCGACCAGGCCCATCGCGACGTTCTTGACCACGTCGCCGATCCAGAACACCTTGTCGGTGTCGAACGCCTGGCCCCAGGTCATGTCCGCGCGCAGCACCAGGCCCGCCATGCCGGCGGTGTGGATGAAGGCGGCGCTGCCGATCAGGCCGGCGAGGAAGACCAGGGGCACGCTGTGGGCCACCTTCTCGCGCGGCATCCGCTCGACGAGGAAGCCGGTGAGGGCGGCGGCGAAGGGGAACCCGACCAGGTACCCGGCGGTGGGGCCGGCCAGCACGCCGAGGCCCGCGGCGCCGCCGGAGAAGACGGGCAGGCCCGCGGCCCCGACGACCAGGTAGAGCAGGACGGCGAGGAAGCCGCGGCGGGCACCCAGGACCGCGCCGGTCAGGAGCACCGCGAAGGTCTGCAGGGTGATCGGGACGGGGCCGGCGAGGTGGATCGCGGGCAGGATCGCGGCCACGGCGACCAGGGCGGCGAACCCGGCCACGAGGGCGAGGTCGGTGGTGGTGGAGCGACGACGGGTGCGGGGCATGACTTCCTCGTGGGTAGGACCTGACCTGAACGCTGTTCACCTGAACGGCGTTCAGGTTAAGGTGTGGTCGTCGAGCCGTCAACGCGCCCCCGGGGAGGATCCATGACCCACCACCGCGAGGACGTGGTGATCCACGCGCTCGACGTGCTCGACCGCTACGGGCTCGCCGACCTGTCGATGCGTCGGCTCGCGACCGAGCTCGAGGTCCGGCCCAGCGCGATCTACCACCACTTCGCCGGGAAGCAGCACCTGCTGGCCGCGCTGGCCGACGAGCTCCTCGAGCGGGGCCGTCGGGGGCGGCGTACCGGGGCGTGGCGGGCGGACGCGACCGAGATCTGCGCCGAGCTCCGCGACGCGATGCTGGCCTACCGGGACGGGGCCGACCTCGTCGCCACCGTGCACGCGTTCGGACTGGGTGCGGCCCGCCCCGGCCGGGAGCTGAGCGAGGCCCTGTCGTCCTCGGGCCTCGACGCCGAGGGGATCCGCGTGGCGACCCGGACGCTGCTGCACTTCGTGTTCGGCCACACCGCCGAGGAGCAGGCGAACCTGCAGGCCGCGAGTGTCGGGGCGATCAGTGACGAGGTCCGGCCCGACTCGGACTCCGACTTCGCGTTCGGCCTGGGCCTGGTCCTCGATGGCATCGAGCAGCGCGCCGGCGCGGGAGTGCGGTGGATCCGGGCCACCAGGTGACCGCGATCAACCGCGATCAACCGCGATCTGCCTCGCCCGCGTCCGCCACGCTGAGCAACCGCTCGCACTCCTCGATCAGCCGCTGGCGCAGCGGCGCCCCACGGTCCGCGAACTCGCGCTGGGCCGCGGCATAGTCCCGCTTGCCCTCCGGGGTCTCGATCCGCACCGGGTCGTAGCCCAGGTCCGCCAGGTCGTACGGCGCCGCCCGCATGTCGAGCTCCCGGATGTCCCACGCCAGCTCGAAGCAGTCGGCCACCAGGTCCGACGGCACCATCGGGGACAGCCGGAACGCGTGCTTGTAGAGGTCCATCCCGGCATGCAGGCATCCCGGCTGCTCGTACGCCGCCCGGTCGTCACGCCCGGGGGAGAGGGTGTTGAGCGGGCGCGCGGAGTCGGTGAAGAACCGGTAGGCGTCGAAGTGCGAGCACGCGATCCGGTGCGACTCCACCACTGCGTCGGTGCCGGCGGCCCCCAGGCGCAGCGGCCAGGCATGCCGGGTCTCGTCGGCACGGTGGACCATCGCCCACTCGTGCAGCCCGAAGCAGCCGTACGACGGCGCCCGGCCCGCGGTGGCGGCCAGCAGTCGGTGCAGCTGTTCGAGCAGCGGGCGCTGCGAGGCGACGTACTCCCCGGTGACGGCCGCCCCGTCGGCGTCCGTGGTCGCGTAGCCCTTCAGCCCGGCGTACTCGTCCGCCGCCCCGGACAGCGCGACGCCGTACCCGGGGTGCCAGCGCCGCAGCTGGGCCGGCCGGTGGGAGTAGTAGGTGAAGAGGAAGTCGTGCACCGGGTGCGGGACCTGCTCCCGTCGTCGCTGCAGGTGGGGTCGCACGTAGGGGTCGATCCGCTGGGCGTGCGCCGCGGCCCGGGCACGCCACGCCTCCTCGTCGAGCACTCGGGGGACCACGGCCCCGAGGGTACTGGCGCGGGGCATAGGGTCGACCCCGTGCGCATCGCCCGATTCACTGCAGGAGAAGACCCGACGTACGGCGTCGTCACCGGCGACGTCGACGAGTTCGGCCAGCCCGCCGAGGACACCGTCGTGGTGGCGCTGGCCGGCGACCCCCTCTACGTCGGGGTGAAGCTCCTCGAGGAGGAGCACAAGCTCGAGGACGTGCGGCTGCTGGCACCGGTGCTGCCCCGCAGCAAGGTGGTGGCCGTGGGGAAGAACTACGCCGACCACGCCGCGGAGATGGGCGGCGAGGTCCCCGAGGAACCGCTGCTGTTCCTCAAGCCGAACACCTCGGTGGTGGGCCCGGGGGACCCCATCTTCTACCCCCGCCAGAGCGAGGAGGTCCACTACGAGGGCGAGCTCGCGGTGGTGATCGGGCGGATCTGCCGCGACGTGCCGGCCGCGAAGGCGACCGACGTGATCCACGGGTACACGGTGGCCAACGACGTGACCGCCCGGGACCTGCAGCGCAAGGACGTCCAGTTCACCCGCGCGAAGTCCTTCGACTCCTTCTGCCCGCTGGGCCCCTGGATCGAGACCGACCTCGACCCGAACGACTTCGCCGAGGGGCGCCGGATCCAGACCCACCTCAACGGCGAGCTCAAGCAGGACGGGTCGACCAAGGACCTGGTCTTCGGCATCCCCGAGCTGGTCGAGTACGTCACCAGCGTGATGACCCTGCTGCCCGGTGACGTGATCCTGACCGGGACGCCCGCCGGGGTCGGCCCGATGGAGCCCGGCGACGAGGTGGAGGTGTCGGTCGAGGGGATCGGCAACCTCACCAACAAGGTGGCCATGCGATGACCGGGACCGACCAGGGAACCAACGACGACGTGCTCGGCGGGCTCGCCGGCAGCGACGTACGCGTGCGGATGGCGCCCTCGCCCACCGGGAGCCCGCACGTCGGACTGGCACGGACGGCCCTCTACAACTGGGCGTTCGCGCGGCACCACGGCGGCACCTTCGTCTTCCGGATCGAGGACACCGACGCCGCGCGCAACACCGAGGAGTCCTACGCCGCCCTGCTCGAGGTCATGCACTGGCTCGGGCTGGACTGGGACGAGGGCCCCGAGGTGGGGGGCGACTACGGCCCCTACCGCCAGTCCGAGCGGCGACACCTCTACGACGACGTGCTGGACCGCCTGGGACGCACCGGCCGCACCTACGAGTGCTACTGCACCGGCGAGGAGGTCACCGCCCGACGCAAGGCGGCCGGCTCCAAGGTGATGGGGTACGACGGCCACTGCCGCGACCTCACCGAGGACCAGGTGGCTGCCTTCCGGGCCGAGGGGCGGCACCCGGTGGTGCGGTTCCGGATGCCGGAGGGTGAGATCACCTTCGACGACCTGGTGCGCGGACCGGTGACCTTCCAGACCGAGCACGTCCCCGACTTCGCGCTCTCGCGCGCCACCGGGGACCCGCTCTACACGCTCGTCGCCCCGGTCGACGACGCACTGATGCGGATCACGCACGTGCTGCGGGGGGAGGACCTGCTCTCCAGCACGCCGCGCCAAGTGGCCCTGTTCGACGCCCTGCGCGAGATCGGGGTCGCGGAGTTCACCCCGCGCTTCGGCCACCTTCCCTACGTGATGGGGGAGGGCAACAAGAAGCTGTCCAAGCGTGACCCCGAGGCCCACCTGCTGGGCTACCGCGACGCCGGCTTCCTGCCCGAGGGGCTGCTGAACTACCTGGCCCTGCTCGGGTGGGCGATCGCGGAGGACCGCGACGTGTTCACTCTCGAGGAGATGGTCGAGGCCTTCGACGTCCGCCGGGTCAACCCCAACCCCGCCCGGTTCGACCTGAAGAAGGCGGAGGCGATCAACGCCTCCCACATGCGGATGCTCTCGGTCGCCCAGATCACCGAGCGGGTGGTGCCTTTCCTGCAGGCCGCGGGCGTGCTGTCGGACCCGGTGGCCGACGAGGAGCGGTTCCTGCTGGACGATGCGATGCCGCTGGTCGCCGAACGGATCAACAAGCTCTCCGAGGCCCCCGAGATGCTGGGCTTCCTCTTCGCCGACGAGGAGTCCTTCACCCGCGACCCGGCCGACGTGGAGAAGCTGCTCGACGAGACCGGGCGCGAGGTGGTGCAGGCCTCGCACGACGCCCTGGCCGGGGTGTCGGAGTGGACCACCGAGGCCATCGAGGGGGCGCTGCGGGAGGCCCTCGTCGAGTCGATGGGCCTCAAGCCGCGCAAGGCCTTCGGGCCGGTGCGGGTGGCGGTGACGGGACGCCGCGTCTCGCCACCGTTGTTCGAGTCGCTGGAGCTGCTCGGGCGCGAGCGTTCGTTGGGGCGGTTGCGTGGTGCCCTCGACTGAGGTGCGCGAGGGGCCGGCGTACCACCGGCTCCAGGCGGCGGCCAGACCCGGCGCCTGGCGGTCCGTGGTGGGGGTGCTCGCGCTGCCGCTCGTGGTCTTCATCGTCGCGCCGGTCGGATGGTTGGGGCCGTTCCTCGCCTGGTACGTCGTCACCGGTGCCGACGTGCTCGACTCCATGGGGCGGTTGCTCAACATGGGGGACCCGACGCCCGCCGGCCTGGCCTACCTCAACCTCACCCTGGCGACGGCGATCCCGGTGGCGTGGTTCCTGGCGTGGACGCTGCACGGGATGCGGCCGGGGTGGTTGTCCTCGGTGGGGCCGCGGCTGAGGTGGCGATGGCTGGGCCTCTGCCTGGGACTGTCCGTGCTGGCGCTGGTCGCCACGGTCGTCGTGGCGACGCTCCTGCCCGACCAGGGGATGGGGATGGACGGAGGTGAGCTCAACGAGTTCACGTCGACGGTCCGCGACTTCGCACTCGTCGTGCTGCTGCTCACCCCCCTGCAGGCGGCGGGGGAGGAGTACGCCTTCCGGGGCTACCTGACGCAGGCGTGCGGGCGGTTCGGCACGGTCGCCGCGGTGGTGGTGCCGGCGCTGCTGTTCGCGCTGGCGCACGGCATCGGCCAGAGCGTGCCGATCTTCGTCGATCGGTTCGCCTTCGGTCTGGTGGCCGGCCTGCTGGTGATCCTCACTGGCGGCCTGGAGGCCGCGATCGCGATGCACGTGCTCAACAACTTCCTGGCCTTCGGGCTCGCCCTGGCCTTCGGGGACATGGGCAACGCGTTGAATCCCACGGGCGGATCTTGGTGGGGGATCCCGGTGACGCTCACCCAGTCGCTGGTCTACCTGGCCCTCGCGGTCTGGGCCGCGCGACGCCTCGGAGTGGCGACCCGGGCGCAGGGCCCCGGATTGGTTGCCCCTCGGACGGCCGTGTAAAGTTCCTGCCCGGTGCGTCCGGCTCGGCCGGGCCGCCGTGCCATTGGGATATGGTGTAATTGGCAGCACGACTGGTTCTGGTCCAGTTAGTCTAGGTTCGAGTCCTAGTATCCCAGCGAGATCACGGTCACACGGCCGCGATTTGGAGCGTCTCTCGGCGGTTCGCTAGAGTTTCGCTCGCTGTTCAGGGCGCACGAGCCAGCGTCCGGGACGATGCGCCCCCGTTGTGTAGCGGCCTAGCACGCCGCCCTCTCAAGGCGGTAGCGCCGGTTCGAATCCGGTCGGGGG
>CAZRKV010000132.1:0-7702 GCA_964600305.1 uncultured Nocardioides sp.
CGATGGTCTCGCGGTAGTACTTGCCCAGGCCGTCGAGGGTCGGGCCGCGCTGGACCTCGACCCCGGTGGTCGGCACGTCGCAGATCTTGATCGTGTTGTTCTCCGAGGCCTCGATGGCCTCGGCGAGGTCCTTGCCGACCTTCTTGTCGTCGACGTCGAAGGCGGCGACGAACTCGACGTCCGAGACGTGGTACCCCCCGAACTCGACGTGCATCAGGCCGGGGACCTCGGCGTCGGCCGACACGTCGCGGTAGTACTCCACGCCCTGGATCAGGGAGGTCGCGCAGTTGCCGACCCCCACGATTGCCACTCGTACGGCACCCATCGCCGTTCTCCTCTTCGTCGCTCCTGCGTCGGTCGATCGTCCTGGGCCGGTGGATCCCGGCCGGTCCGGTGGTCAGCTCGTGTGGTTCGTGGGGTTGTCCCGGGCGCCGTTGGCCTCGTCGCGCTCGGCGTTGATCAGCTCGGAGAGCCACCGCACCTCGCGCTCCACCGACTCCACCCCGTGCCGCTGCAGCTCGTCGGCGTACCGGTCGGCCTCGGCGGCGGTGCGGGCCAGCTGGGACTGCACCCGGGCGATCCGCTCCTCCAGCCGGCTGCGGCGCCCCTCGAGGACCCGCAACCGGATCTCCATGTCGGTGCGGGAGAAGAAGGCGAAGCGGACGCCGAAGTTGTCGTCGTCCCACGCCGCGGGCCCCACCTCCGACATCAGGCGCTGGAACTCCCGACGGCCGGCGGGGGTGAGCTCGTAGACGATCCTCGGGCGGCGGCTGCCGGAGTAGGTCTGCTCGGGCGGCTGCTCGGCGATGAGCGAGGCCCGCAGCATCTTCTTCAGCGTCGGGTACAGCGACCCGTAGGACAGCACCCGGCCCCACCCGAGCATCAGGTTCAGCCGCTTGCGCAGCTCGTACCCGTGCATGGGCGCCTCGTGCAGCAGCCCCAGGACTGCCAGCTCGATGGTCTCGCCACGACGTGCCACGACGACATATCGTAGCGATACATCTGCGGTGGGTGAAGGGCGCCGTGCCTGTTGGGTGTGTCACGGTCTCGCCGCTGGGTGGCGCGGGGCCGTATTCTGGAGCGGCCCGCCAGCGCCCGGGCCCCGGGCACGCGATCCGGCCGGGTGTGCCGTCGTCCGACCCCGGACCGTGCCTGGCACCCGACGACCTCCTGGAGTTTCTCGACCGTGAGTGGAAAGCGCAAAGCTGCCGCGAAGCAGACCTCGGGACCTGCCGGCAAGGCCGCCAAGCCCAACGGCTCCCTCCCGCGCCGCCTCCTCAAGTGGTTCCTGGCCCTGCTCCTGGTGGGGGCACTGCTGGGTGTCATCGCCTTCGTGGTCCTGTACCAGATGATCGACGTGCCGGACCCGAACGAGGACTTCCAGACCGAGACGACGCACGTGCACTACGCCGGCGGCAAGAGCGAGCTGGGCGAGTTCAGCAACCAGAACCGGGACAGCATCCCGCTCAGCCAGATGCCGCAGGTCCTGCAGGACGCGGTGGTCGCGGCCGAGGACCGCACCTTCTGGACCCACCAGGGCATCGATCCCAAGGGCATCGTCCGGGCGGCCTTCAGCAACGCCCGGGGCAACGCCACGCAGGGTGCGTCCACGATCACCCAGCAGTACGTCAAGGTCCTCTACCTCAACCAGGAGCTCCGGCTGGAGCGCAAGGTCCGCGAGGCCATCCTCGCGCTCAAGATCCAGCGCCAGGAGAGCAAGTCCCGCATCCTCGAGGGCTACCTCAACACCATCTACTTCGGTCGGGGCGCCTATGGCGTCCAGGCGGCCGCGCACGCCTACTTCAACGTCGACGCGAAGGACCTCAACGTGCGCCAGAGCGCGGCCCTCGCCGCGATCCTGAACAACCCGGGGTCCTTCGAGCCGGAGGAGGAGCAGGACCGCGAGCGGCTGCTCGGGCGCTACCAGTTCGTGATCGACGGCATGGCCGCGATGGACAACCTCCCGGAACAGCGCGCCGAGAAGGCCCGTGAGCGCCTGCCCGAGTTCCCCGAGGTGCGGGCCCAGAGCGCGTACGGCGGCCAGAAGGGCCACATGCTGCAGATGGTGCGCAAGGAGCTGCTGCGCCTGGGCTTCAGCGAGCAGGAGATCGAGGGCGGTGGCCTGGACGTCACCACCAGCTTCACCAAGAAGGCGATGAACGCCGCCCGGGCCGGCGCGCGCGAGGAGCGGCCCGAGGGCTTCGGCGACAAGCAGCTGCACACCGCGGTCGCCAGCGTGGAGCCGGGCACGGGCGCGGTGCGGGGCTTCTTCGGCGGTCAGGACTACCTGCAGTCGCAGATCAACTGGGCCGTGGCCGGGGGCCAGGGTGGCTCGACGCTGAAGCCCTTCGCGGTGGCCACCGCCATCAAGGAGGGCTTCAGCCTCAAGTCGACCTTCGACGGCAACTCGCCGTACGACCTGCCCGGCAGCGACAAGGCCGTCCGGAACCAGGGGGACACCAGCTACGGCTCCTCGGTGAGCATGGTGAAGGCGACCCAGGACTCCATCAACACCGCGTTCATCGACATGACCCTGGCCATGGACAACGGTGGCGCGAAGATCATGGACACGATGCACGAGATGGGGCTCCCGCCCACCAAGGAGCAGCGGGACCCGGGCGAGGCCACCTTCGGCTTCCCGGCGAGCACGGCCGGGCTGCAGCCCACGGCGGGCGTGGCCCTGGGCTCGGCGACCGTGAGCCCGATCAACATGGCCAACGCCTACGCGACCATCGCCAACGAGGGTGTGTACGCCGAGCCGTACGTGATCGAGGAGGTCGTCGACCAGTACGGCGAGACCCGTTACCAGCACGAGTCCAAGACCCGCCGGGTCCTCGACCAGGACGTGGCCGCCGACGTCTCCTACGCCCTGCAGCAGGTCGTGCAGGCCGGGAGCGGCACCACCACCCAGGCGCTGGGACGCCCCGCCGCCGGGAAGACGGGCACGGCGACCAACGCCGACGACGACGTGTCGTCCTCGTGGTACGTCGGCTACACCCCGCAGATGTCCACGGCGGTGATGTACGTCCGTGGCCAGGGCAACGAGCAGCTCGACGGTTGGCTGCCGGAGTTCTTCGGCAGCTCCTACCCCGCCCGCACCTGGACCAACGTGATGACCAGCCTCATGGACGGGTTGCCCGTGGAGGAGTTCCCGCCCCCGGCCTACGTCGAGGGTGACCCGCCCACCACCGGTCACGAGCCCTACACCCCGCCACCGGAGCCCGAGCCCGAGCCGGAGCCCGAGCCCGAGCCGGAGCCGAGCAAGACGAAGGAACCCGAGCCGGAGCCGTCGAAGACCAACAACGGCAACGGAAATGGCAACGGCAACGGGAACGGGAACGGCAACGGCAACGGGGGCGGCAACGACGACGAGCCGCAGGGACCCTGCGAGCTGGACCCCGACGGCCCGCTGTGTGACAGCGACGGCGGTGGGGACGAGAGCCCCAGCGAGAGCCCGAGCCCCGACAGCGGACGCTCGACCGGACCGCCGAGGAACGACTGACCGATGGCCGACCCGGGGCCGGTCCATCCCACGCGTGACGACCCGGTCCTGGCCGGTGCCTCGGAGGCCATCGGGGGCCCGGCGGGCAGCCGCACCGGGCGCCACCGGTGGTGGACGCCGGTACGGGTGCTGCTCGCCCTGGCCGCGGTGGTCCTCGCGCTCGGGATGGTCCAGAAGAGCAGCTGCTACGTCGACACCTGGGCCGACGGCCACCAGCGCTACGCCCACATGTGCTACTCCGACCTGCCCTACCTCTACACCGGGCGGGGCCTGGCGGAGCTGGCGCCGCCGTACACCGACGACGCACAGGTCCGCGAGCGGTACCCCGCCATGGAGTACCCGGTCGGCATCGCCTCCGCGGCCTGGGGAACCGCGGCCCTCACCCAGTGGCTGCACGGGTCGCCGGACCTGGCGCTGCGCCGCGAGCTGCCGACCGATGCCGTCGGTGACCTGCCCGGGATCGGGTCGGAGCAGCGCGCCTTCGTGGCCCTGACCGCGGTCTCCCTCGCCGTCGCCGGGCTGCTGGCCACCTGGTTCGCCGCCGGTGTCAACCGGGGCCGGCCGTGGGACGCCGCCGGGTTCGCCGCGGCACCGGTGCTGGGCCTGACCGCCATCGTCAACTGGGACCTGTACGCCGTCGTCCTCCTCGTCGCGGCCCTGTGGGCCTGGACGCGGGACCGACCCCTGCTGACCGGGGTCCTGGTCGGGCTCGGGGCGGCGACGAAGCTCTACCCGCTCTTCCTCCTGGGCGGCGTGCTCGTGATCTGCCTGCGCCGCCGGGACCCGGTCACCTTCGTGCGGACCAGCGCCGCGGCGGCCCTGGCGTGGGCGACGGTCAACCTGCCGGCGTACCTCGCGGGGCCGGAGTCCTGGCGCCACTTCTGGAGCTTCAACTCCGACCGTGGAGCCGACCTGGGGTCGCTGTGGCTGGTCGTCCAGCAGGCCTCGGGTCACGAGCTCGGGGCCGACCTGGTCAACCGGGCCTCCCTCCTGCTCTTCGGCGGCTGGTGCCTCGTGGTGCTCCTGGTGGGGATCACGGCGCCGCGCACGCCCCGCCTGGCCCAGCTCGGCTTCCTCGTCGTGGCCGGGTTCCTCCTGGTCAACAAGGTCTACTCGCCCCAGTACGTCCTCTGGTTGCTGCCGCTCGCGGCCCTCGCCCGGCCCCGCTGGCGGGACCTGCTGATGTGGCAGGCGGGCGAGGTCGCCTACTTCGCGGCGGTCTGGTGGTACCTCGGCGACCTGCTCGCGGCACCCGGGGGCGGGCAGCCGGTCGGCTACTGGATCGCGATCCTGCTGCGGGTCGCCGCCCAGGTCCACCTGGTCGTGGGGGTGCTGCGCGACGTCCGCCACCCCGAGCAGGACCCGGTCGCCGTGACCGACCCGGCCTCGCGGCCGCTCCCGGGCGGGCGGGCGCCGGCACGGGTCGGCCCCGCGCTCAGCTGATCTCGACGCGGTCGAAGGTGGTGGCGGTGAAGCGGACCCGGACGTCCACCTCGTCCCCGACCTGGGGGACGCGGCTGCCCCCGGGGAGGAACAGCATCGAGGCCTGCATGTGCGGGGGCTCGGCGAACAGCCGGAGCTTGCCGTCGATCGAGTACGGCGACCGGACGAACCCCGCCGCGTCCAGCCCACCGCGGGCCAGGGTCGCCGCCCGGGAGCGCAGCGAGGCCTCCCCCATCGGGGCCTCCAGCCCGATCCCGTGGGCGGTGCCGCCGCTGACCACCACCACGTGCCCGGCCTTGGGGGCCGACCGACCGCGATAGCCGAAGGTGTCCCCGCGGTCGATCGGGTGGACGTCGAGCACGGTGGCGGTCGGCCGCAGTGCCGAACGGTCGCCCAGCCACAGGGCGGTACCCACGCGCGGCCGCCAGGTGAAGTCGCCGTAGGAGGTGCGCAGCGTGTCGAGCTCGTCGTCGCTCAGGTGGCTGACCAGGACGGTGCGGGTGCCCAGGCCGGAGGCGACGACGTCGGTCATCAGCCGGTCCACCTCGCCGAGGTGGTGGCCCTGCTGCAGCGGGAGGTGCAGGGCGACGCCCTCCAGCCGCGCGCCCGGGCGCCGGGCCAGGAGGTCGCCCGCCTCGCGGAGCCCGCGGGCGCTGAAGCCGTGCCGCCGCATGCTGGTCATCCGCTCCACCACGAAGCGGGCCCGGGGGTCCCGCCGCAGGAGGTCGGCGAGGTCCTCCAGGCGCCCGACCGTGTGCACCACGCGGGGGTCGCCGGTCGCCCCCGGGGCGGCCCCGAACGGCCGCCAGGGAGTGAGGACCAGCAGGGATCCGTCGTACCGGCTCGTCACCTGCGGGAGCTCCTCGTAGGTGCCCACGGCGAGCAGGTCGCCGCCCAGGCCGCGGTCGGTGAACCACTGGGCACGCCGGGCCAGGCGCCCCAGGCCGAAGCCGTAGCCGTTGCCCTTGGCCACGGGCACCAGGCCCTCGTGCCGGGTCATGACGTCGGTGAGGTGGCTGCGCCAGCGCTCGCCGTCGACTCGCAGGGTGAGGGTCATCCGCGCCGTGCCATGTAGGCCGAGAACGCGGCGTACAGCAGCCGGTTGAGCGGGAGGTCCCACTCCCCGGCGTACTCGACGGCCTCGCCGCCGGTGCCGACCTTGAACCGGATCAGCCCCACGTGCGGGTCCTCGGCGTCCAGCGTCTCGGTGATGCCGCGCAGGTCGTAGACCTCCGCGCCGGCGGCGAGGGCCCAGCGCATCATCTCCCACTGGACCGCGTTGGAGCCGCGGACCTCCCGCTTCTCGGTGGAGGAGGCGCCGTAGGAGTACCAGGCGTGGGTGCCGACCCGGATCCCGATGGTCGCGGCCACCAGGTCGCCCTCGTGGTGGGCGAACCAGAGACCGAACCGGTCCGGGTCCTCGGCGGCGAGGGCCCGCGCCATGGTGGTGAAGTACGAGCGGGGGCGGGGCGTGAAGCCGTCCCGCCCGGCGGTGTGGAGGTAGAGGTCGTGGAAGGCGGCCAGCTCCTCGTCGGTGGGGGCGCCCGTGCCGTCGCCGGCCCGGGTGACCACCACGCCGGACTTCGTCGCCTTCTTGATGTTGCGGCGCCACTGCTGGTTCATCGCGCGCAGCAGCTCGTCCTCGGTGAGCGGCCGGTCCTCGGCGCGGTCCCGCAGCGGGACCTGGAAGACGTGCTGCGGCTGGCCCGGGGCGAAGCCGCCCTCGACCGACTGCGGTCGCCACCCGAGCTCGCGCAGCTGGGAGACCACGGCCGCGCCCTCGCGGCTGCGCTCGGCCGGGGGGACCTCGTCGAGGCGGCGTACGGCGTCGTCGGCGATCCCGTCCTTGACCTGCTGGGCACTCCAGCGCCGGGTGACCACCGGTGGGCCCATCCGCACGCCGAAGGCACCGGCCCGCTCGAGGTGGGCCGTCATCGGCGCGAGCCACGCGGCGAGGTCGTCGTCACCCCACTCGATCACCGGGCCCTCGGGAAGGTAGGCGAGGTAGCGGCGCAGCTTGGGCAGCTGCCGGTAGAGGACCAGGCCCACGCCGACCAGGCGGTCGGAGTCCCCCTCCTTCGCGAACCACCCCAGCGACTCTCGGCGCCACTCGGACTTGACCCGGCCCCAGGCCGGCGTCTGCAGGAAGCTCGCCGAGCGGCGGCCGCGCAGGAAGTCGAGGTGCTCGGACTCCGACACCGGTCGGACCTCGAGGCCGGGCCGGAGCGGGGTGGACCGGTGAGGGGCGGTGGAGCGCGAGGAGGTCATCGACCCGAGGCTAGCGTCCACGTCAGAGCCGCGCCCTCAGCCAGGCGAAGTCCTCGGTGTGCTCGGCCGCCCCGCCGGGGGTCTCGCAGACCACCGGGGCCCCGGCGTCGCGCACCACGCCGGCCAGCAGGTCGGGGTCGATCCGCCCGGTCCCGAGGTTGGCGTTCCGGTCGGCGCCCGTCCCGGCGTCGTCGCGGCTGTCGTTGCCGTGCACCAGGTCGATCCGACCGGTGATCCGGCGGACCTCCTCGACCACGTCGCCGAGGTCGATGCCTCCGGCGTGGGCGTGACAGGTGTCCAGGCAGAAGCCGACCTGCTCGAACCCCTCCGCCCGGGAGATCGCCTCCCACACGCCGCCGATCCGGTCGAGGTGGCGGGTCATGGCGTGGTCGCCGCCGGCGGAGTTCTCGATCAGGACGGGGACCGGGATGTCGGACGCATCGACCGCCTGGCGCCAGTTGTCGAACCCGACCGCGGGGTCGTCCGTGG
>CAZRKV010000133.1:0-7673 GCA_964600305.1 uncultured Nocardioides sp.
ATGCCGAACTCGTCGAGCACCTGTGTGAGCCGCTCGACGATCTCGTCGCTGGCCTTGCTCCTCGCCTTGTGGGGCGAGCCGGGCTTGAGCACGTCGCTGCTGGGCAGCGAGTAGGTGATGTCCCCGGACAGGGAGAGCTGCTCGACCCGCTGCGGCAGCTGCGAGTGCGGCGGCGGCTCGAGCTCGGCCTTCTCCGTGGTCCCGGATGCCTCGGCCCCGTCGGCCTCGGTCGCGGGTTCCGGGCTGCTCTCCGCCTTGCGGCGCGCGGCCTTGCGCCGCTTCTCCATCTCCCGCTCCGCGAGGACCGGGCTGTCGTAGGCGGGGTGACCCGCGTCGGGGTCGACCTCGTCGTCCCCCTTGCGCCTGCGGGTGCGCAGCGGCTGGGTGGCCTCCGCATCGTCCTCGGCCCCGGCCCGACTCCGCCCCATCAGGTCGTCGCGCAGCCCACGGAGGCGCTCCGGGATCTTGTAGACCGGGGTCGCGGTGATCACCAGCACGCCGAACACGCAGAGCAGGACGAGCAGGGGCACCACGACGTAGGCGGTCTGCAGCAGGTCCAGCAGCAGGCTGGAGACGACGTACCCCACGGCACCGCCGGCCAGCTGCAGCGACGAGGCGTCGCCCAGCTCCGGCTGGGGGCTGCCGTTGGTGATGTGGACGATCCCCAGCACCCCGAAGGCCAGGGCGGACCAGCCGATGACCTGCCGCCCGGGCGGGCCGTTGCGCTCCGGGTCGCGCATGTTGCGCCAGCCGATGACGACCAGCATGAGCGGGACCAGCCAGCCGACCTTGCCGACCGAGCCGGACACGAGGGTGCGGGTGAACTCCATCACCGACCCCGGGAGCTGCCACCACACCGCCGCGGCGGCCACGACGGCGAGGCCCAGGAGGAAGAGGCCGACCCCGTCCCGGCGGTGCTCGGGGTCGAGCTCCCGCGCGGTCCGGCCGAGGCTGCGCGCCGTCGCCCCCACGGCGTGGGCGAGCCCGAGCCACGCGGCCACGACCGCCCGGCCCAGGCCGGTGGCGACGCGGGCGACGGGCCCCGGACCGTTGCGCACCGCGCGTGGCGCCGGACGCCGCCCGCTGCTTCCCCGCTTCGCCGGGGTACGCCGGGTCGCGGCAGCGCGGGAGGTGGTCTGCTTGCTTCCGGTACTCCGGGATCGGGTAGTCGACCCGCCCTTGCTGTTTCGGGACGTGCTCGAGCTCCGCGACCCCGGTGGGGAAGACGTCCGGGTCGCCATGCTGGTGACCCTAGTTCACTCGTCACATGCGCACCACGCATCACAGCCGCGTGTCGCCGTGCGGGCGGGCCGGCCCGGCAGGTCCGCCGGCCGGCCGCTCAGGCTGCGAGCGAGGCCAGCCACGGCAGGGCGACGAATGCCGTGGGCAGCACCAGGACCAGCACAGCCCCCAGGGCGAGCCCCGCGGCCTGGACCCGATGGGGACGCAGGTCCGCGAGCAGCTCGACCCGGGCGGCCAGCCCCCGGGTCCCGGTCGCGCCGAGGGCCGCTCGAGGGGTGCGGGCACCGGCCAGCGCGACGAGGGCGCGGGCGAGCGGCCGGGGATCGCCGTGCCGCACCGCGGCCCGGTCGGCCAGCACCTCGACCAGGAAGGCGACCTCCTCGAGCGCGGCGGCACTGGACACCCACCGGGGGAACGCCCGGTGGAGCACACCGAAGGCCTCGAGCACCAGGTCGTGCCGGGCCCGCAGGTGCGCTCGCTCGTGGGCCAGCACTGCAGCCACCTCGTCCTCGGCGAGCCGCCCCAGGGCGCCCGCCGACACGACCACCCGGTGCCGGCCGAGGGCGGGGACGCAGTAGGCGACCGGCACCTCGTGCTCCACCACGGCGACGCCCTGCTCCTCCCGGGCCAGGAGGTCCAGCTGTTCCCGGTGCCGGCGGCGGAGGCTGCGCAGCTCGATCCCGGTGCGGTGGGCGCTGAGCAGCAGCCGCCCGAGCACCAGGGCGGTGAGCATCAGCGCGACCGTCGCCACGGCCAGGGCCACCGGGGGGAGCCCGTCCACGGCGAGGCCGTGGCTGGTCGTCAGCGAGAGCCCGGCGCCGAGGGCGGCCAGCACGGCCGCCAGGGCCACCGCCTGCCAGGCGAGCACGGCCGTGCGCGGGGTACGCCGCAGGACCGGCGCGCGGGCCATCAGCGCGGGCAGCGGGCCGGCGAGCAGCACCGCGATCGCGGCCAGCAGGACGGTGGTCACGACGCCACCGCTCAGGAGGCTCCCTCGAGCCGTTCGAGTGCGGCCCGCAGGGCCTGCAGCTCCTCGGCGTCGGCTTCCCGGAGGAAGGCGACCAGGGCCGCCGACCGGTCCT
This sequence comes from uncultured Nocardioides sp., assembly GCA_964600305.1. Classification (GTDB taxonomy): domain Bacteria; phylum Actinomycetota; class Actinomycetes; order Propionibacteriales; family Nocardioidaceae; genus Nocardioides. The sequence goes on from CAZRKV010000133.1 coordinate 2,325, forward strand.
GCTCCCCCAGCTCGGACAGGGTCGCCCGCATCATCTCCGCGGTGAGCTCGCTGCGGCTGCCGGCGGCCCGGTAGGAGTAGGCCCGACCCGCCCGTCGCTGGACCAGGACTCCCTTGCGCGCCAGCCGACCCATCACGGTCATCACCGTGGTGTAGGCGATGTCGCGGTCGGCGGCCAGGCGCGCGTGGACCTGCCGCACCGTCGTCCATCCGTCCCCGTCCGCGGACCACAGGACGTCGAGGACGGCTCGTTCGAGGTCGCCGAGGCCGGCAGCGGAGCGGGGCATGCCCCCATCTTACCTACGACACGATCACGTACTACGCTGCGTCGTGGATTACTACGTGAAGGTAGTAGAGAAGGGAGCCTCGTGTGGAGGTCGTCGACATCGCCCGGTGGCAGTTCGGGATCATCACCGTCTACCACTTCCTCTTCGTCCCGATCACGATCGGCCTCTCCGCCATCGTCGCGGTCTTCGAGACCCAGTGGCTGCGCACGAAGGATCCGGCGTACCTGCGGTTGACCAAGTTCTTCGGCAAGCTCTTCCTCATCAACTTCGCCATCGGTGTCGTCACCGGGATCGTCCAGGAGTTCCAGTTCGGCATGAACTGGTCGGACTACAGCCGGTTCGTCGGCGACGTCTTCGGGGCCCCGCTGGCGATCGAGGGCCTGCTGGCGTTCTTCCTCGAGTCGACGTTCCTCGGCCTGTGGATCTTCGGTTGGGACAAGCTCCCGCGGGCCCTCCACGCCGCCTGCATGTGGCTGGTCCACCTGGGGACCCTCTTCTCCTCCTACTTCATCCTGGCCGCGAACTCGTGGATGCAGAACCCGGTCGGGCACACCTACAACCCCGAGACCGGGCGTGCGGAGCTGATCGACTTCTGGGCGGTGATGGTCAACGAGGTCCAGCTCGTCGCCTTCCCCCACGTCATCACCGCGTCGTACATGACGGGGGGCGCCTTCGTCCTGGGCGTCGCCGGCTGGCTGTACCTGCGCAAGCGCCACGACGACCCCGAGGTGGAGCGCGAGGAGCGATCGCTGTACCGCAAGGCGATCCGGATCGGCGCCGCCACCACCCTCGTGGCCGGGCTCGGGGTCACGGCCACCGGGGACCTGCAGGGCAAGGTGATGACCGACGTGCAGCCGATGAAGATGGCCGCCGCCGAGGGCCTGTACGAGTCGGCCGATTCCTGTGCCCCGTTCTCGGTGTTCACCGTCGGGAGCCTGGACGGGCGCGAGGAGCGGTTCGCCCTCACCGTCCCGTGCCTGCTGTCCTGGCTGGGCACCGGGAGCTTCGACGGCGAGGTGAAGGGCATCGAGGAGCTGCGCGACACCTACCGCGAGGCCTACGGGCAGGACCCGGGCGAGGCCTACTACCACCCGACCGCCTACGCGCCGGTGATCCCGGTGACCTACTGGACGTTCCGGCTGATGATCGCGATGGGCCTGATCGGGGCGGCCGGCGCGGCCGCGATCCTGTGGTTCACGCGGGGTGGGCGGATGCCCCGGTCCCGGTGGTGGCCTCGGTTGGCCATCACTGTCCCGGTGGTCACGGTGCTCGGCAGCTCCTTCGGCTGGCTGTTCACCGAGATGGGTCGCCAGCCCTGGGCCGTCTACGGGCTGATGACCACCCCGCAGGCGGTCTCGCCGGGGGTGTCCGTGGCCGAGGCGCTCACGTCGGTCCTCGCCCTCACGCTGGTGTACGCCGTCCTCGCCGTCGTGGAGGTGGGACTGCTCGTCAAGTTCGTCAAGGCCGGCCCGGAACCGTTCGAGGAGCCGCCGGACCCGTCCAGCGACGACGACGCCGACCGCCCGATGACCTTCGCCTACTGACCCGACGCCCGGTCGAGAAGGAGACCCCATGGAGCTCACCACCGTCTGGTTCGTGCTCATCGCCGTGCTGTGGATCGGCTACTTCGTCCTCGAGGGCTTCGACTTCGGGGTGGGCACCCTGCTGCCCGTGCTCGCCCGCGACGAGACCGAGCGCCGGGTGATGATCAACACCATCGGCCCGCTGTGGGACGGCAACGAGGTCTGGCTGCTGGTGGCGGGGGGCGCGACCTTCGCGGCCTTCCCCGAGTGGTACGCGACCCTGTTCAGCGGCTTCTACCTCCCACTGCTGCTCATCCTGCTGGCCCTGATCTTCCGCGGCCTGGCGTTCGAGTACCGGCACAAGCGGGAGGAGGAGCAGTGGCACCGCCGGTGGGACGCCGCGATCACCTACGGGTCGCTGGTGCCGGCCTTCCTCTGGGGTGTCGCCTTCGCCAACCTCGTGCGCGGGGTCCCCATCGACGCCGACCTCGAGTACAGCGGCGGGCTGCTGGACCTGCTCGGTCCCCACGCCCTGCTCGGCGGGATCACCACCACGCTGCTGTTCACCACCCACGGGGCCCTGTTCGTGGCGCTGAAGACCGTGGGCGACATCCGGCACCGGGCCAGGTCGCTGGCCCTGCGCGTGGGCGCGGTCGCCACCGTGGTCGCCGCGGGGTTCCTGGTCTGGACCCAGCTGTTGACCGGGTCGACCTGGTCCCTGGTCGCCTTCGCCGCCGCGGCGCTGGCGCTGGTCGGCAGCCTGGCGGCTGCGGCCGCCGGTCGGGAGGGCCTCGGCTTCGCCGGCACCTTCGCCGGCATCGGTCTCGCGGTGGCCGGGCTCTTCCTCGCCCTGTTCCCCGCGGTGATGCCCTCCTCCACCGACGTCGCCAACTCGTTGACGACGACCAACGCCTCGGCCACCGACTACACGCTCACCGTGATGACCTGGGTGGCGGTCGCGTGCCTGCCCTTCGTCCTCGGCTACCAGGCGTGGAGCTACTGGGTGTTCCGCAAGCGGATCGGTACCCACCACATCCCGACCCCCGAGCTCGCCGAGGAGCCCAGCACCTGATGGCCCCGCTCGACCGCCGGGTGCTCCCCCACCTGCGGCCCGCCCGGGCCCCGCTGGTGGGGGTGCTGGCGGGGAACGTCGTCCAGGCCGTGCTGGTCGTGGTCCAGGCCTTCGCCACCGCCGCCCTGGTCGCCACCCTCCTGGCGGACCCGGGGACACGCGCCTGGGTCGGCCCGGCCACCTGGCTGGTCGCGGCCACCGCCGGCCGGGCCGCGACCGGGTGGCTGGTCGACGTCGCGGCCGCGGCAGCCGCCGGCCGGGTCGGTCGCCACCTGCGGCACGTGGTCCTGCGCGCGGCCCTGGACCTGCCCGCCACCGACCTCGCCCGACGGCGTACCGGTGAGCTGGGGGTGCTGGCCACCCGCGGGGTGGCGGCGGTCGAGCCCTACCTGACCCGCTACCTGCCCACGCTGGCCCTGGCGGCGGTGCTGCCGGTCCTCACCCTGCTCGCCATCGCGGTCCTCGACCTGTGGAGCGCCCTGGTCGTGCTGCTGACGCTCCCCCTCGTGCCGGTCTTCGCGGTCCTCGTCGGTCACGCGACCCGGGAGCGGGCGGACCGCCAGTGGCGGATCCTGGGCCAGCTCGCGGGCCACTTCCACGACGTGGTCAAGGGGCTCCCGACCCTCCGGGCGCACCGCCGGGCCGAGGCCCAGGTCCCCCGCATCCGGGCGGTCACCGACCGCTACCGGCGGGCCACGGTGGACACGCTGCGCCTCGCCTTCGTCTCCTCGACCGCCCTGGAGCTGGTCGCGACGATCTCGGTCGCCCTGGTGGCGGTCCTCGTGGGACTGCGGCTGGCCCACGGCGGCATGGACCTCCAGACCGCGCTGACCGCGCTGCTGCTGGCGCCCGAGGCCTACTGGCCGCTGCGCCGCGTCGGCGCCGAGTTCCACGCGGCGGCGGAGGGCACGGCCACCTTCGAGGCGATCCACGAGCTCACCACCACCGACGCGCGCACCGACCCCGCCCCGGATGCACCCCTCGCCGGCGGGCACCCGCGTCCCCTCCACCTCGAGGGCGTGACCCTGGTCTGGCCCGGGCGGGACCGCCCCGCCGTCGAAGGGCTCTCGGCGACGGTGCCGGCCCGCGGTCTCACCGCGGTCGTGGGGGCCTCCGGGTCCGGCAAGAGCACCCTGCTGCAGGCACTGCTGGGGGAGCTGCCCCTGCGGGAGGGACGCGTCCTCGTGGGCGAGGAGGACCTGGCCCGGGTCGACCCGGAGGAGTGGCGGGCACGCGTCGCCCACGTCCCCCAGCGCCCCTGGCTCACCGGGGACAGCATCGCGGCCAACCTGCGGGTGGGTCGCCCCGGGGCCACGGAGGCGGAGCTGCGCTCGGCCCTCGCCACGGTGCACCTGCTCGACCTGGTCGAGTCACTGCCGGAGGGGGTGCACACGGCACTCGGCGAGGACGGACTGGGACTGTCCGCCGGCCAGCGCGCCCGCCTCGCGCTCGCCCGGGCGGTGCTCTCCGACCGCCCCTACGTCCTGCTCGACGAGCCCACCGCACACCTCGACGAGGCCACCGAGGCGGTGCTCCTCGAGGTGCTCCGGGACCTCGCGACCCGCAGCACCGTGCTCGTCGTCGCCCACCGGCCCGCCCTGGTCGAGTCCGCCACCCACGTCCTCACCCTCCCCTCCCCCGCCGAGTCGGCCCCTCGGACCCGCCGACTCGGCCCCTCGGACCCGCCGACTCGGCCCCACGGTCCCGCCGGGTCGGCCCCACGGGACACCGCCGGGGCCGGATCCGGCACCGCCCCGGCCGACTCCCGGCCCCGGCGGGGCCAGGCCGCCCTCGCCACGCTGCTGGGCACGCTCTCGACCGCGTCCGGGGTGGCCCTCACGGCCACGGCCGGCTGGCTGATCGCGCGGTCGGCGGAGCAGCCCCCGATCCTCATGCTCACCGTGGCGATCGTCGGCGTGCGGGCCTTCGGACTGGCCCGACCGGTGCTGCGGTACGCCGAGCGGTTGCTCTCCCACGACCTCGCGCTCCGGCTCCTGGCCGAGCGTCGCGCCCAGGTGTACGCCGCGCTGGTGCCGCTGGTGCCCGGGCGGCTGGGGCGACGCGGCGACCTGCTGGGCGGGATCGTCGACGACGTGGACGCCCTGCTCGACGAACGCCTCCGGGTGCGGATGCCGCTGTGGACCTGGGCCGGGGTGTCCCTCCTGGTCGGGCTCGCCACCTGGTGGGCCCTGCCGGCCGCCGTACCCGTCACCCTGGCCGTCGCACTGGGCGGCGGCGTGCTCGCGCTGCTGCTCGGGCACGCCGCGGCCCGCCGGGCCGAGCAGGCGCTGGTGGCCGCGCGCGGGGACGTGTCCCGGCGCTCGCTCGAGGTGATCGACCACGCCCGGGCGCTGGTGCTGTGGCAGCGGGTGGACCCGGCGCTCGACCTGGTCGACCGCGCCGGCGACCGGCTGGCCCGTGCCGGCTCGTCCTCGGCCGCCGCCATGGCCGCTGGACGGGGCGCGGCG
>CAZRKV010000134.1:0-7629 GCA_964600305.1 uncultured Nocardioides sp.
CGCAACCGGGTGGACGTCGTGCGCCTCAAGGACAAGCTGGGCAACCGCTCCAACCCCTCCTCGGAGCTGGAGTTCGACGGCACCGTGGTCCAGCGCCTCGGTGACGAGGGTCGCGGGGTGCGCACGATCATCGAGATGGTGGCCGCCACCCGGCTGGACTGCGTGCTCGGGTCCGCGTCGCTGATGCGCCGCGCCCTGGCGGAGGCCTCGTGGCACGTCTCCCACCGCTCCGCGTTCGGTGGGGTCCTCGCCGACAAGCCCTTGATGCAGAACGTCGTGGCCGACCTCGCGGTCGAGTCCGAGGCCGCGACCGCCCTCGCCCTCCGGCTCGCGGCCGCGGTCGACGCCCGGCACGACCCCCACGAGGCCGCCCTGCGCCGCATCGCGCTGCCCCTGGCGAAGTTCTGGATCTGCAAGCGGACGCCGGCGATGGTCGCCGAGGCGCTCGAGTGCCTCGGCGGGAACGGGTTCGTCGAGGAGTCGGGGCTGCCCCTGCTGTTCCGGGAGTCGCCGCTCAACTCCATCTGGGAGGGCTCGGGCAACGTCAACGCCCTGGACGTGCTCCGGGCCCTGGGTCGGGAACCCGAGGTCCTCGACGCCTGGATCACCGAGGTGGGAGCGGCCCGCGGCGCCGACCCGCGGCTGGACGCGGCGATCGACGACGCCCTGGCGATGCTGGGCGACCAGGCCGGGCTCGAGGTGGGCGCCCGCGCCCTGGCCGGCCGGATGGCCGCCTGCCTGCAGGGCTCCCTGCTGGTGCGGCACGCCCCCGCCGAGGTGGCCGACGCGTTCTGTGCCACCCGGCTGGGGACGACGTACGGCGGCACCTTCGGCACGCTGCCCGGCGGCGACCTCCGCGCGATCGTGGACCGCACCACCCCCACCCGCTGACGAGTCACTTCTTCCCGCCCGCACACCCCCGAGGAGTCAACTTCCTCCCGAGGGGTCGGGCAGAAATGACCTCTCGACGGTTGGGGAGCGGGAAGAAGTGACTCCTCGTCAGAGCTCGAGGCCGGGGTAGAGCGGGTGCTTGTCGAGCAGCTCGGCGGCGGCCGCGCGCGTCCGGTCGGCCACGCCGTCGGCGGTGACGAAGGAGGCCTGGGAGGGGCCGCCGGCCTTGGTGGTCCCCGGCTGGGTGTTGGCCAGGACGTCGACGACCAGCTCGGCCACCCGGTCGAACTCCGCCCGGCCGAACCCGCGCGTGGTGAGTGCCGGCGTGCCGAACCGGATGCCGGAGGTGTACCAGGCGCCGTTCGGGTCGGCGGGGATCGAGTTGCGGTTGGTGACCACCCCGGCCTCGAGCAGCGCGGTCTCGGCCTGGCGGCCGGTCAGCCCGAAGGAGGTGACGTCGAGCAGCACGATGTGGTTGTCGGTGCCCCCGGTGACCAGGCGGGCGCCCCGGGAGAGGAAGCCCTCGGCCAGGGCCTGGGCGTTGTCGGCCACCCGCTGGGCGTAGTCGGCGAACGACGGCTGACGGGCCTCGGCCAGCGCCACCGCCTTCGCGGCCATCACGTGCGCCAACGGTCCACCCAGCACCATGGGGCAGCCGCGGGCGACCTCCGGGGCGTACTCCTCGCTGGCCAGGACCAGGCCGCCCCGGGGGCCGCGCAGGGACTTGTGCGTGGTGGTGGTGACGACCTGGGCGTGCGGCACGGGGTCCTCGTCACCGGTGAAGACCTTGCCGGCCACCAGGCCCGCGAAGTGCGCCATGTCCACCATCAGGGTCGCGCCGACCTCGTCGGCGATCTCGCGCATCTTCGCGAAGTTGATCCGCCGCGGGTACGCCGAGTACCCGGCGACGAGCACCAGCGGACGGAACTCCCGCGCCTTGGCGGCCACGGCGTCGTAGTCCAGCATCCCCGTCTCGGGGTCGGTGCCGTACTGCTGCTGGTGGAACATCTTGCCGCTGATGTTGGGGCGGAAGCCGTGGGTCAGGTGACCGCCCGCGTCGAGTGACATCCCGAGCAGGCGCTGGTTGCCGAGCTGGCGACGCAACGCCTCCCAGTCGTCCTCGGAGAGGCCATTGACGTTCTTCTCCCCCAGCCGGGCGAGCTCCGGGGCCTCCACGCGGTGCGCCAGGATCGACCAGAAGGCGACGAGGTTCGCATCGATCCCCGAGTGCGGCTGGGCGTAGGCGTACTCGGCGCCGAACAGCTCGCGCGCGTGCTCGGCGGCCAGGGACTCGACGGTGTCGACGTTCTGGCAGCCGGCGTAGAAGCGGTGCCCGATCGTTCCCTCGGCGTACTTGTCGGAGAACCAGGTGCCCATCGTCAGCAGCACGGCCGGCGAGGCGTAGTTCTCCGAGGCGATCAGCTTCAGGGAGGCGCGCTGGTCGGCGAGCTCCTTGCGCGTGGCTTCCGCGACCCTGGGCTCGACCGAGGCGATCACCTCGAGTGCCTGCTGGTACGCGCTGGACGTGAGGGAGGCATCCGTCATGCCCGACAGCCTAGTGACCCCCGCGCCCTCCCCCACTCCTCGCGGAGGCTCGCTCGCAGTGTGATCCGCGTCGCACCCGGAGCGGCGCCACCCCGGGCGGACGCCGATGACGTCTCATTTGCTGGACTTCGTGTCCACATCACGAGATCTCGATTTGTGGGATGGCTGTCCGGCTCGTGAGACTGCTCGGCATGATCACTCCCGCGACGCACACCCACCTGGTGGCCCGCCGCCACGTGGACCTGTTGCGCACGGGCAGCATGATCTGTCGGCCCCGGTGACCTCCGCCCACTCCACACGCACGGTCACGGTCGCCCCACGTCGCTGCCACGTCGCAGTCTCCGGCCGCGGACCCGAGCGTCACCTGCACGCCGAAGGAAGCCACGTATGACCCTCTCCGCCACCCGCACACCCGACCGGACCACCCGCCCCCGCCGTGCCCGCGGCCAGGGGCAGTGGGCCCTCGGGCACCGGGAGCCGCTGAACGCCAACGAGCAGCAGAAGAAGGACGACGACCCGCTCAACGTGCAGGCCCGGATCGTCGACATCTACGCCCGGCACGGGTTCGACTCCATCGACCCGGCCGACCTCCGCGGCCGCTTCCGGTGGATGGGCCTCTACACCCAGCGCGCCCCGGGGTACGACGGCGGGCGCACCGCCACCGTGGAGCCGCACGAGCTCGACGACCGTTACTTCATGATGCGCGTGCGCAGCGACGGCGCCCTGCTGGGCCCCACCCAGCTGCGGACCCTCGGGGGGATCTCGACGGAGTTCGCGCGCGGCACCGCCGACATCACCGACCGGCAGAACCTGCAGGACCACTGGATCGCGATCGAGGCCGTCCCCGAGATCTGGGACCGGCGCGCTGCCGCGGGCCTGAGCACCCTGGAGGCCTGCGGCGACAGCCCCCGCGGCTTCCTCGGCTCCCCCGTCGCCGGCGTCGCCAAGGACGAGATCATCGACGCCTCCCCCGCCCTGGCCGAGATCAAGCGCCGCTACCTCGGCGATCCCGAGTACGCCAACCTCCCCCGCAAGTTCAAGACCTCCGTCTCGGGGCACCCCAGCCTCGACGGAGCCCCCGAGGTCAACGACGTCTCCTTCGTGGGCGTCGACCACCCCGAGCACGGACCCGGCTTCGACCAGTGGGTCGGTGGCGGCCTGTCGACCAACCCGATGCTCGCGCAGAAGCTCGGCGTGTGGATCCCGCTGGACGAGGTCGCCGACGCCTGGGAGGGCGTGGTCTCGGTCTTCCGGGACTACGGCTACCGCCGGCTGCGCAACCGCGCCCGCCTGAAGTTCCTGGTCAAGGACTGGGGTGTCGAGGCGTTCCGCGAAGTGCTGGAGACCGAGTACCTCCACCGCCGGCTGGTCGACGGCCCCTCCCCGGAGGTCGCCACCCGCGACGGCGACCACATCGGTGTCCACGAGCAGGTCGACGGGCGCTACTACCTCGGGGCCGCCCCCACCGTCGGGCGCGTGGACGGCGAGGTGCTCACCCGCCTCGGCGACCTCGTCGAGGCCCACGGCGCCGACGGCGTCCGCTTCACCTCCTACCAGAAGCTGGTGGTGCTCGGGGTCCCCGAGGAGGCCGTCGAGCCCCTCGTGGCCGACCTCGCCGGGATCGGGCTCCAGGTGCGTCCCTCGCACTGGCGCCGGGCGACCATGGCCTGCACCGGCATCGAGTTCTGCAAGCTGGCGATCGTCGACACCAAGCAGCGGGCAGCCGACCTGGTCACGGAGCTCGAGCGCCGCTTCCCCGACCTGGACACCCCGATCACCGTCAACGTCAACGGCTGCCCCAACGCCTGCGCCCGCACCCAGGTCGCCGACATCGGCCTGAAGGGCCAGATCGTCCTGGACGACGAGGGCCGGCAGGTCGAGGGGTTCCAGGTCCACCTCGGTGGCGGCCTGGGCCTGCACCACACCTTCGGCCGCAAGCTGCGGGCGCACAAGGTCACCAGCGCCGGCCTGGACGACTACGTCACGGCCGTCGTGTCGGCGTACCTCGCCCAGCGCGAGGAGGGCGAGTCGTTCGCCCGGTGGGTCACCCGCGCCGACGAGCACGCCCTGCGCGGGGAGGCCCGTCAGCCCGCGGAGGTGGACGCATGAGTGAGCGCGCCGTCCCCTTCCACTGCCCCTACTGCGGCGAGGAGGACCTCCGCCCGCACGAGGTCCACAGCGACGACGGCGAGACCGTCACCTCCCCGCACGGCACCTGGGAGTGCCGCGGGTGCCTCCGGGCGTTCTCGCTGACGATGCTGGGCCTGGTCCGGCCGGGAGGTGCCCGATGACGTCGGCGACCACGATGGCGGCCCGCCGCTTCCGCGGCACCGAGACCCGGGGACGCAGCGCCGAGGAGCTGCGGGAGCTGGTCTCCCACGTGGGGGCCGAGCTGGAGCTCGCTCCCGCCGAGGACATCGTCGAGTGGGCGGTGGCCACGTTCGGTGGGCGGTTCTGCCTCACCTCCTCGATGGCCGACTCGGTGCTCGCGCACCTGGCCTCGCGCGTGGCCCCGGGGATCGACGTGCTCTTCCTCGACACCGGCTACCACTTCGCCGAGACCCTGGGCACCCGCGACGCGGTGGCGGCCACCCTCGACGTGAACGTCGTGACGATCACCCCGGGACAGAGCGTCGCCGAGCAGGACGCGACGTACGGTCCCGAGCTCTACCGGCGGGACCCGGACCTGTGCTGCCGGCTGCGCAAGGTGGACCCGCTCGCCGCCCACCTCGACGCGTACGACGCGTGGGCGACCGGCCTGCGCCGCGCCGAGACCCACCACCGGGTGATCGCCCCGGTGGTCGGCTGGGACGCCCGCAAGGGCAAGGTCAAGGTCTCGCCCCTCGCCCGCTGGACCGACGAGGACGTGCAGCGGTACGCCGCCGAGCACCACGTCCTGCACAACCCGCTGGTCCACGACGGCTACCCCTCCATCGGCTGCTGGCCGTGCACCCGCCGCGTCGCCCCGGGCGAGGACGCCCGCAGCGGCCGCTGGGCCGGCACCGGCAAGACCGAGTGCGGGATCCACGCATGAGGCACCTCATCCATCTCGACCCCACCACCACACCCAGTAGGGAGTTCCCATGGCTGCTCCAGCCCTGATCGCCCTGGCCCACGGGAGCCGGGACCCCCGTTCGGCCAGCACCGTCACCGCCCTGGTCGACGAGGTGCGTCGCCAGCGCCCCGACCTGCGGATCGAACCCGCCTTCCTCGAGCTGTCCAAGCCGTCGTTCGCCACCGTGGTCAGTCGGCTCGTCCGCGCCGGCCACGACGAGATCGTCGTCGTACCCCTGCTGCTGACCGAGGCCCACCACGCCCGGGTCGACGTCCCGCAGGCGCTGGCGTCCGCGGCCGAGCGGCACCCCGGCCTGCAGCTGCGCAGCACCGACGTGCTCGGGCTGGAGCCCAGGTTCCTCGAGGTGGTCGACATCCGGCTGCGCGAAGCACTCCGGGCGGCCCGGGTGCAGGAGCTCGACGCCCTGGTCCTCGCGGCGGCCGGCTCCAGCGACCCGCTCGCCAACCAGGCCGTCACCCGACTGGCCCGGCTCTGGGGCAACCGGCACCGGCTTCCCGTGACCGCGGCGTTCGCCTCGGCTGCGCCGCCGACCACCGGCGAGGCGGTCCGGGCGTTCCGGGCCGAGGGCCGTCGCCACATCGCGGTCGGCTCCCTCTTCGTCGCTCCCGGCTTCCTCCCGAACCGCGCGACCGAGCTCGCGCTGGAGGCCGGTGCGGTCGCGGTCTCGGACCCGCTCGGGGTGCACCCCGAGATCGCCCGCACGGTGCTCGCCCGGTACGCCGTCGGGGCCGTCGAGCTGGTGCCGGTCTAGGAGACCTGGGTCTCGTTTCGCGGCCCTGGTGGGCGGGTACCCACCCACCAGAGCACTCCGAGCCCGACCCCAGGAGGCAGGCGAGCATGTCCGAGCACCCGGAGAACACCGACGAGCAGCTGGGCACCGACCCGTCGGTCGACGTCACCGGAGAGTCCGGCGAGCAGGAGAGCTACCACGGCTACAGCGTCGACGACGAGAACCAGCCCCAGGGCACCGGTGACAGCCTGGCTCCCGACCGGGGCCTGACCGAACCGCTGGACGAGGGCTACTCGCCCCCGGAGAAGTGGTCGCCCGCCCAGGGGTACGGCAACACTCCCCTCGAGGAGGCGCAGGGCGAGACCCTCGACCAGCGCCTCGCGCAGGAGCAGCCCGAGACCGACCCCTACACCGAGGAGCCCCCGACCGAGGACGTCGGCGGGGAGGTCGGCACCGAGCGCGCCGGCCGGCTCCTCGAGGAGGACGCCGGCACCGAGGAGGACGTCGAGGGGGCGATGGTCGCCGACGACGTGGGCATCGACGGCGCGGCCTCGTCGGCCGAGGAGGCCGCCGTCCACGTGGTCGAGGAGGACTGAGCCGGGCTCAGCGCACCAGCCGGTCGACCAGGCCCAGCAGGCAGGCCGCCGGGTCGTCGGTGAGCCCGCCGTGGACCGGCCCGGGCTGCACCACCGTGCTGCGGGGGGCGGCGAGGAAGCCGAAGCGGGTGCCCAGCGGTTGCTCGGCCGCGGCCCCGGCCGAGGCCTCCCCGGCGCACACCGCCTCGACGAAGGCCAGCGCGGAGGACACCCCGGCGGTGTCGACCCCCGGGTCCAGCGCGCGCAACCGGTGCTCGTCCAGGTGCCACCCCACGTCGAGGAAGTCCGTGGCCTGGCAGTACAGCACCACTGCGACGTTGACGAACTCCTCCCGGTCGACCCGGGGGACGGCCCGCAGGACGAGGTACTGGTAGGGATACTGCTGCCCGGTCACCGCTCGCCCCCGGGGAGCCAGGCCCGCGAGGCCAGCCGGGCGGTGAGGAAGTCGACGTACGCCGCGCGCAGGTCCTGGGGGGTCTCGGCCCCGGGCACCGGCTCCAGCCACTCGTCGGGCACCTCCGCCAGCACCTCGGCCAGGGTGTCGGCGTCCACGAGTCCGACCATCTCGTCGGCCACCGCGGGGACCCGGTCGGCGAGGTCGGCGAACACGTGGTCGTCGATCCGCCACGGCTGGGCTGCGAACCGCGCCGGGTCACCGATGCCTCCGGACCAGCCGTGGTGGAAGTAGAGGGAGGCGCCGTGGTCGATCGCCCACAGGTCGCCGTGCCACACCAGCAGGTTGGGGTTGCTCCAGGTCCGGTCGACGTTGGCGGTGTAGGCGTCCAGCCACA
>CAZRKV010000135.1:0-7597 GCA_964600305.1 uncultured Nocardioides sp.
GGCCGTAGACCGGCCCCAGGTCGCCGCTCTCGTCGGCCCACTCGTCCCAGATGGTCACGCCCCGCTCCTGCAGCCAACGCACGTTGGTGTCGCCCCGCAGGAACCACAGCAGCTCGGCGAACACCGAGCGGGTGTGGACCTTCTTGGTGGTGACCAGCGGGAAGCCCGCGGTCAGGTCGAACCGGACCTGGTGCCCGAAGACGCTCCGGGTCCCGGTGCCGGTGCGGTCGGACTTCTCCACGCCCTCGTCGAGGATCCGCTGCACGAGATCGAGGTAGGCCTGCACGTCGGGGAGCGTACCTCCCGGCGGGCCCACCCCACGGACTCAGCCCACGTGCAGGGACATCGGGCCGTAGACCTTGCGGTCCAGCTCGTAGAGGGTCACCGCGTCGACCCCTTCCTCGAGCAGATCGGTGTAGACCTCCCCCACCCAGGACTCGGCGTCGCCCTGGCTGGGGAAGCGCTGGTCGGCCAGCTCGGCGGTGACCGTCACCTCGTTGCCCTCGCGGTCCTCCAGCCGCCAGTGCCACGGCTGCTCCGACGGCGTCGGGGAGCGGAAGGGGGACGGGAGGTCGGGCACGGAAGCCATGCCCCGGAGCCTAGCCCCCGGCTCGCCGTCCGGGGGTCCGACGCGGCCCCTCACCCGCGACCGATCCCGGGTCCGCGACACTGCTCCCCGGGTGGATGACCGGTGGACGAGCGAGGTGCAGGAGGTCCGGATGGAGGTCCAGGTGCTGGGCACCGGCGCGGCGGACGGGTGGCCGACCCCGTTCTGCCACTGCTCCTCGTGCACTGCCGAGCGGCTCGCGGGCCGGGTGCGGGGACAGACCTCCGCGCTCGTCGACGGCCGGGTCCTCCTCGACTGCGGGCCGATGACGCCGTACGTCGCCGAGCGCGCCGGCGCCTCCCTCGCGGACGTGGAGCTGCTGCTGCTCACCCACCAGCACTCCGACCACTGCAGCCCCGCCGTGCTGCTGCACCGCTCGTGGGTCACCTCCGCCCCGCTGGTGGTGGCCGGCCCACCCGACGTGGTGGCGGCCTGCCGCGACTGGGTCGCCCCCGACGCGCCCGTGGTCTTCCGGGCCGTGCGTCCCGGGGACGAGGTCGAGGTCGCCGGCCACCGGGTCCGCGTGCTGTCCTCCTCCCACCGCACCGGCCTCGGTGACGGGGCCCCGGACTGCGTCCTCTACGACGTCGCGGCCCCCGACGGCGGCCGCCTGCTCTACGCGACCGACACCGGCCCCCTGCCGCGGGACACCCTCGCGGCGGTCCGGGACGCGGCGTACGACGTGGTGCTGCTGGAGGAGACGTTCGGCGACCGCAGCGACCTGCCCCGCGGGCACCTGGACCTGCCCGGCTTCGCCGCGGAGGTACGCCGCCTCCGGGAGGCGGGCGCGGTGGTCCCCGACACCCGGGTGGTGGCGGTCCACCTGTCCCACCACAACCCGCCGACGCCGGATCTCGCGCGGCGACTGGCCGACGTGGGGGCCACGGTCGTGGACGACGGCACCGTGCTGGGGCCCGGGCCGCGGGAGCCCGGCCGACCGGCCCCGGGCGCGCGGCGGACCCTCGTGCTCGGTGGCGCCCGCAGCGGCAAGTCCACCGAGGCCGAGCGGGTCCTGGCGGCCGAGCCGGAGGTGACCTACGTGGCGACGGGCTACCCGCCCGACGGCGACGACGAGTGGGCCGCCCGGGTGGCGCGGCACCGCAGCGCCCGGCCCGGCCACTGGCTGACCGTGGAGACCACCGACCTGGTGCCCCTGCTGCGGGAACCGGGGGCACCGCTCCTCGTCGACTGCCTGACCCTGTGGCTGACCCGCACGATGGACACCCACGACGCCTGGGACGGGCGCCCCGGCGCGGGTGCGCGGGTCGACGCCGACGTGGCCGCGCTGGTCGAGGCCTGGCGGGCCACCCCGCGGCGGGTGGTCGCGGTCTCCAACGAGGTCGGGCAGGGGGTCGTGCCCGGGACCGCCGCGGGGCGTGCCTTCCGCGACCGGATGGGGCGGCTCAACCAGGCCGTGGCCGCGGTGACCGAGGACGTGCGCTGGTGCGTGGCCGGACGGGTGGTCCGGGCGTGAACGCCTGGCGGCTGGCCCTGGGCACCCTGACCGTGCTGCCGGTGCGGGCCCCCGGGACCGTCGCCCGCCGTACCGCCGGGGCCGCGATGGTCCTGGCTCCCCTCGTCGGCGGGCTGCTCGCGGTCGTCGTCGGCCTGCCCCTGTGGCTGCTGGAGCGGTCCGGCGCCCTGTCACCGCTCGTGCTGGCGGTCCTCGGCGTCGCCGCGCTGGCGGTGCTCACCCGGGCGATCCACCTGGACGGGCTGGCCGACACCGCCGACGGCCTCGGCAGCGGTCGCGGCGGCGAGGCAGCCCTGACGGTGATGCGCCGGTCCGACATCGGCCCGTTCGGCACCGTCACCCTGCTCCTGGTCCTGGGGCTGCAGGTGGCGCTGCTCGCCCAGGCCCTGGCGGGCGGGTACGGCGTCCTGCTGCTCGCCCTGGCGCTGACCGCGGGGCGCGCGGTCCTGCCCCTGGTGTGCACGGCACGGTTCCCCGCGGCCCGGGAGGGTGGTCTCGGGGCGACCGTGGCCGGGTCGGTCGGCGTCCGCGGGGCGACGGTCGGTGTGCTCCTCACCGCCGTCCTCCTGGCGCTGCTGGCCGGTGCCGCCGGTCTGGCCGACCCGGCCGGCCCCGACGGCTGGCTCGGGTGGCGGCTCGGCGCCGCGGTCCTGCTCGGACCGCTGGCGGGACTGCTCCTCGCCGCCCACGCGGTGCGCCGCTTCGGGGGGATCACCGGCGACGTGCTCGGTGCGGCCACCGAGGTGTCGACGACTGCGGCCCTGCTGACCGGCGTCCTCGCGGCCGGGTGAGCCCCGGGGGCCGACTCGGCGGGTCAGGAGGTCGAGGCGGTGACGAACGGGGGCTTCACCACGGTGAAGGGGAGGCTGCGGCCACGGACGTCGACGAGGACCTCCTCGCCCTCGGCGACGGTGGTCGGGAGGAGCGCGAGCCCGATGCCGGTGCGCAGGGTGGGCGAGAACGTGCCGGAGGTGACCTCGGCGACCGGGGTCCCGTCGGCGAGGGTGACCGCCATGCCGGGGCGCGGGATCCCGCGACCGGCCGCTCGCAGTCCACGCAGCGTGCGGGCCGGCCCGGCCTCGCGCTCGGCCAGGATCGCCTCCCGGCCCCAGAACCGCTCCTTCTTCCAGCCCACCGCGAACCCGAGGCGCGCCTGGCTGGGGGTCACCTCCCGGCTCAGGTCCTGCCCGTGCAGCGGGTACCCCATCTCGGTGCGCAGCGTGTCCCGGGCGCCCAGGCCGCAGGGCACGATCCCGTGCTCGTCGCCCGCGGCCAGCACCCGGTCCCAGGTCTCGCCGGCCAGGTCGGCGGGCACCAGCAGCTCGTACCCGCGCTCGCCGGTGTAGCCGGTCCGGCAGACCACGGCCGCGCCCCCGCCCCCGGGCAGCGGTGCCTCGACGAGCGACATGAACTCGTGGTCGGTCGGCAGCCCGAGTGCGGCCAGCACCGCGTCGCTGTGGGGACCCTGCACCGCGATGGCGGCGTACTCACGGTGCCGGTCGGTGACCTCGACCGTCGGGGGCGCCTCGGCGCGCAGCCGGCGCACCACCTCGGCGGCGTTGGCCGCGTTCGGCATCAGCAGCAGGCGCTGCTCGGAATAGAGGTAGGCGATCAGGTCGTCGACGATCCCGCCGGTCCCCTCCTCGCAGCACAGCGTGTACTGCGCCTTGCCGGGCCGGATCTTGGCCAGGGAGTTGGTGAGGGTCCGGTCGACCAGGTCCGCGGCGCCCTCACCGGTGATCGAGACCTTCCCCAGGTGGCTCACGTCGAAGACCCCGACACCGCTGCGCACCGCGGTGTGCTCGGCGACCACCCCGGTGGGGTACTCCAGGGGCATCGTCCAGCCGCCGAACCCGGCGAACTTGGCCCCCAGGGCCTCGTGGCGGTCGTGCAGCGGGGAGCGGACCTGCGGGTCCTCGGCGTCGTCGTCGACCATGGTCGCGAAGTTACCAGCGTCACGTGGCACGGGACCGGTGACTACGATGCCCAGCGTGACGACCTACTCCCTGAGCAACGCCAGCCCCGCGAGGACCCGTGCCGACGCCGTGGTGATCGGCATCGGGACCACCAGCAAGGGACCCCAGCCCCTCGGCGAGGGAGCCGCCGTGGCCAAGGCCTGGGGCCGCAAGTGGCGCGGTCTCCTCTCCAGCCTCGGTGTGAAGGGCCAGCCGGGCGAGGCCGTCAAGGTGCCCACCGGTGGCACCATCGCCTCGCCCCTGCTGGTGCTCGTGGGCCTCGGGGACGTCGACGCGGTCGACCCCGCCGCCGTGCGCCGCGCCGCCGGCACCGGCATCCGCAGCGTCCCGAACGCCGCCTCCGTCTCCGTGGCGCTGCCCGCCGACACCCCGGAGCTGGTGCGCGCCGTGACCGAGGGGACGATCCTCGGCGGGTACCGCTTCGAGGAGTACCGCAGCAGCGCCGACGACGACGCCGGCGCCCCCGGCGAGGTCGTCGTCCTCTCCCCCGTCGCCCGCCGCAAGGAGGTCACCGCGGCGTTCGACGCCGCCCGGGTGGTGGCCGAGGCCGTGGCCGGCACCCGCACCTGGGTGAACACCCCGCCGGGGGACCTGACCCCTCCGGAGTTCGCAGACCAGGTGGTCGGGTTGGTCACCCAGCTGGGCAAGGGCCGCGGCGGCGCCAAGGTCGGCGTCACGGTGCACGACGAGAGGGCCCTGGCCGAGCTCGGGTGCGGCGGGATCCTCGGTGTCGGGCAGGGCTCCAGCGCCCCGCCCCGCCTGGTGGAGCTGACCTGGCAGCCGAAGAAGCCGGTCGCCCACATCGCGCTCGTCGGCAAGGGCATCACCTTCGACTCCGGTGGTCTCTCGATCAAGCCGGCCACCGGCATGAAGACGATGAAGATGGACATGGCCGGCGCCGCCACCGTCGTCCAGGCCACCCTGGCGATCGCCCGGCTCGGCCTCCCGGTGCGCGTCTCGACCTTCGTCCCGATGGCCGAGAACATGCTCTCGGGCGAGGCGATGCGCCCCGGCGACGTGCTCACGATCTACGGCGGCCGGACCGTCGAGGTCGCCAACACCGACGCGGAGGGCCGCCTGGTGCTCGCCGACGCGCTGGGTCGCGCCGCCGAGGTCGAGCCGGACGCGATCGTGGACGTTGCCACCCTCACCGGGGCGATGGTGCTCGCCCTCGGGGAGAAGGTGGCCGGTGTGATGGGCACCGACGAGGTCGTCGACGCGGTCCTGGCCGCCGGCCGGGACGCGGGCGAGCGGTTGTGGCCGATGCCGATCCCCGAGGAGATGGGCGAGCGGGTGCGCAGCAGCCGGATCGCCGACGTCGCCCAGCACGACTGGGTCCGCTGGGGCGGCGGCCTGTTCGCCGCCGCGTTCCTGCGCGAGTTCACGCGCGAGCGGCCGTGGGCCCACGTCGACGTCGCGGGGCCGGCGTACCACTCCGGCTCGCCGGAGGGGCACGTCACCACCGGCGGCACCGGCTTCGGCGTGGCGACCCTGGTCGACTACGCCCGGGCGCTCGGCGGACGCTGAGTCAGCGCCCCTGGGCCTTCCGCCGCCGGTTGTACTCCCGCATCCGCTGCGGGATGCCGACCACGGCGGCGTCGTACGACGGCACCTGGTTGCGGTTGGCGAAGTCGTGGGCCCACTTGACCGAGGGCACCCGGCGCCGGGTCCACTCCCCGTCGTGGGCGACGAGCAGCAGGGTCACGTCACTGACGGCGGTCCGCGGCTCGACGAAGCCCTCGACCCCCCGGCGGGTGCTGACGAACTCCTGCAGGTGCTTCTCGTCGGTCCGGTCCGAGGCACGCACGGTCGTCGAACCGGTGCGGACGGCATCCTTGCTGGGACGCCTCATGCGCGTCCGGGAGCGGAATCGGTCGAACAGGCCCATGCCGCACAGTGTTGCAGGAGCCTGTTGCCGGGTGGCGGGCGAAGGGTGCAAAGATGGGCGCAACATCACACCCGGGAGGAATGAGCAACAGGTGGCGGACGCGGCGAGCGAACAGGGGGCCGACCACTACGACGTGCTCGTCCTCGGTGCCGGGTCCGGCGGCTACGCCTGCGCCCTCCGAGCCGCCCAGCTCGGGATGCGCGTGGCCCTGGTGGAGCGCGACCGCATCGGCGGCACCTGCCTGCACGTCGGGTGCATCCCGACCAAGGCCCTGCTGCACGCGGCCGAGGTGGCCGACGCCGCCCGGGACTCCGAGCGGTTCGGGGTGCGCGCCACCCTCGAGGGCATCGACATGGAGGCGGTCAACGCCTACAAGGACGGGGTCGTCTCCCGGTTGCACCGCGGGCTCACCGGCCTGGTGCAGGGGCGCGGGATCACCGTGCTCCACGGCGAGGGCCGGTTGACCGGTCCCCGCGAGGTCACCGTCCGCGGCGAGGACGGCGAGCGCACCTGCACCGGTGACCACGTCGTGCTGGCCACCGGGTCCCGGCCCCGCACCCTGCCCGGCCTGGAGGTCGACGGCACCCGGATCATGACGTCCGAGGACGCGCTCCGGCTGGACCGGGTGCCCGAGTCCGTCGTGGTCCTCGGCGGGGGCGTCATCGGCTGCGAGTTCGCCAGCGCCTGGCGCTCCTTCGGCGCCGAGGTCACCGTGGTCGAGGCCCTCCCCCGCCTGCTGCCCACCGAGGACGAGGCGAGCTCCCGGGCCCTCGGCCGGGCCTTCGGCAAGCGCGGCATCACCGTCCGGACCGACGCCCGCCTCGCGTCGGCGACCGCCACGGACACCGGGGTGTCGCTCACGCTCGAGGACGAGGACACGCTCGAGGCCGAGGTGCTCCTGGTGGCCGTGGGCCGCGGCCCCGTCACCGACGACCTCGGGTACGCCGAGCAGGGGCTGGCCATGGACCGCGGGTTCGTCACCACCGACGAGCGGTGCCGCACCAACCTCGACGGCGTCCGTGCCGTGGGGGACATCGTTCCGGGGCTCCAGCTCGCCCACCGCGGCTTCGCCCAGGGCATCTTCGTCGCCGAGGACATCGCCGGTCTCGACCCGCAGCCGGTCGACGAGGACACCATCCCCCGGGTCACCTACTGCGAGCCCGAGGTGGCGTCGGTGGGCCTGGACTCCGGCCGGGCGACCGAGCTGCACGGCGCCGACCAGGTCGAGGAGGTCACCTACGACCTCGCCGGCAACGGTCGCAGCCAGATCCTGGCCACCCAGGGCTTCGTGAAGCTGGTCCGCCGTGTGGACGGCCCCGTACTGGGTATCCACATGGTCGGCACCCGCGTCGGCGAGCTGGTGGGTGAGGCCCAGCTGATCCACGGCTGGGAGGCCCACCCCGACGACGTGGCCCCCCTGGTGCACGCCCATCCGACCCAGCACGAAGCCCTCGGCGAGGCCCACCTGGTGCTCGCCGGCAAGCCCCTCCACGCCCACTCCTGACCCCTTCGAGAAGTCACCTAGGAAGCGAGCGAGAACACCATGGCTACCGAAGTCGAACTGCCTGCACTCGGCCAGTCCGTCACCGAGGGCAAGATCACTCGCATGCTCAAGGAGGTCGGCGACTCCTTCGAGGTAGACGAGCACCTGA
>CAZRKV010000136.1:0-7471 GCA_964600305.1 uncultured Nocardioides sp.
CTTCCCCTCGACCCGCGCACCGGGCACCACCTCGTGCATCCGGTTCAGCGAGCGCAGGAAGGTGGACTTCCCGCAGCCGGAGGGGCCGATGAACGCCGTCACCGAACCGGCGCGGATGGTCATCGTCACCCCCTCGACGGCCTTGAAGTCGCCGTAGTAGATGTCCAGGTCGGACACGTCGATGCTCTTGGCCATGGGTCTCTTCCTCGGTTGTCTCGGGCTCAGCGATCCGACTTCGGCGCGAACCAGGCGCCCACCAGGCGGGCCACCAGGTTGAGCCCCATCACGATCGCGATCAGCACCAGCGCCGCCCCCCAGGCGCGCGCCTCGCCGTACTCCGGCGGTACGCCGGGCTGGGTGTAGGAGTAGTAGATGAACACCGGCAGGGTCGCCATCCGCTCGGAGAACGCGTCGAAGTTCACCGAGTCGGTGGAGCCGGCGATGATCAGCAGGGGCGCGGTCTCGCCGGCGACCCGTGCGATGGCGAGCACGACACCGGTCACGATGCCGCCCACCGCGGTGGGGAGCACCACCTTGGTGATGGTGCGCCACTTCGGCACCCCCAGGGCGTACGACGCCTCCCGCAGCTCGTCGGGCACCAGCCGCAACATCTCCTCGGTCGCGCGCACCACGATCGGGATCATCAGCACCGACAGCGCGACCGCACCGCCGAAGCCCAGCCGCACCCCGGGCCCGAAGACGATGACGAACAGGGCGTAGGCGAACAGGCCGGCCACGATCGAGGGGATGCCGGTCATCACGTCGACCAGGAAGGTGATCGCGCGCGCCATCCGCGACCCGGCGCCGTACTCCACCAGGTAGATCGCGGCCAGCACCCCGATCGGGATCGAGATGACGCTCGCCCAGCTCGTGACGATCAGCGTGCCCATGATCGCGTGGTAGATGCCACCGCCCTCCCCGACGACGTTGCGCATCGAGAAGGTGAAGAACTCCGCGGACAGCACCGGCAGGCCGTTGACCAGCACCTGCCAGACCAGCGTGACCAGCGGGAACAGCGCCACGGCGAACGCCACCCACACCAGGAGGGTGGCGAGCCGGTCGGTCGCGCGGCGCCGCCCCTCGACCACACCGGACCAGGTCGGGAGCGCCACCAGGTGGACGGCCGCGGCGAGCACCACCGTGGCGAAGGGCCCCCACCCGGCCAGCAGCGCCACCAGGGCGGCCGCGGCGAGGGAGAGCACGGCGACCAGCGCCGGCGCCCACCGGGGCAGCTGGGGGGCGACCAGCGGCACCGACGACCGTGGGGTCGCCTCGCGGCTCGGGGCCTCGTCCAGCAGCGTCATCTCATCACTCCTTGACCGCTCCCCGGCGCCCGATCCAGCGGCCGAGGAAGTTGACGGCGAAGGTGACCACGAAGAGCACGAGGCCACTGAAGATCAGTACGTCGACCCGCGCGCCGGTCGCCTCCGGGAACTGCAGCGCGATGTTGGCCGCGATCGTCGACGGGTTCACCGACGAGATCAGGTTGACGGTCACCACGCCGCTGGCCGAGAGCACCATGGCGACCGCCATCGTCTCGCCCAGCGCGCGGCCCAGGCCCAGCATGACCGCCGAGATCACCCCGGAGCGGGCGTAGGGGAAGACGGTCATCCGGATCATCTCCCAGCGGGTCGCGCCCAGCGCGAGCGCCGCCTCCTGGTTCAGGCGCGGGGTCTGGGAGAAGATCTCGCGGCAGATGGCGGTGATGATCGGCACCGCCATGATCGCCAGCACCAGGCCCGCGGTCAGGATCGTGCGGCCGGTGCTCGCCGGCGGCCCGGCGAAGAACGGCAGGAACCCGAGCCGGTCGTGCAGCCACGCATACACCGGCGCCAGCCGCGGACCGAAGAACTCGATGCCCCACAGCCCGTAGACCACCGACGGGACCGCCGCCAGCAGGTCGATGAGGAAGCCGATCGGTCGCGACACCCGGCGCGGGGCGTAGTGGGAGATCACCAGCGCCAGGGCGATCGACAGCGGCGCGGCCACGAGCACCGCGATCAGCGCGGCCAGCAGCGTGCCGTACAGCAGCGGCCACACGTGCAGCACGATGTTGGACGACGGGCCGGCGTACGACTCCGGGTCCGCGGTGACCGCGGGTGCGCCCTCGAGGGTCAGGAAGATCCCCACCCCCGCGAGGGCGACCATGATCAGGATGCCGGCCGAGCGGGCCAGCCCGGCGAACACGGCATCGCCGCGGCGGCTGGGGCCACCGTCGGAGAACGCGGCTGCGCCCACCGGCCCGTCGTCGGACGGTCCGGTGGGCGGCAGGTCGGTGCGGGTGGAGCTCACCCGCCCTGGATCCCGTCCACGAGCGACTGGGCCTCCTCGGCCAGGTCCTCGGAGAGGGGGGCGGACCCGGCGTTCTCGGCGGCAGTCTGCTGCCCGTCCTCGCTGATCACGTAGGTCAGGTAGCCCTTGACGAGGTCCGCGGTCTGGGCGTCGTCGTAGGAGGGGCAGGCCAGCAGGTACGACGTGAGCACCAGCGGGTAGGTGCCCGACTCCTCGGTCTCGTAGTCGAGGTCGAAGGCCATCGAACCCTCCGAGCGACCCTCGACGCGCGGGGAGACCTCGAGGATCTTGGCGGCCGCCTCGGCCGTGGGGCCGACGTGCTCCTCGCCCACCTTGACCTGGACGACGCCGAGGTCACCGGCCTGGCTGGCGTCGGCGTACCCGATGGTGTTGGTGCCGTTCTGGACCGCCGAGACCACGCCCGAGGTGCCCTGCCCGGCCTCGCCGGCCTGGATCGGCCAGTCGCCGACCTCGCCGTGCGGCCAGGCGTCCGGGGCGACGGTGCCCAGGTAGTTGGTGAAGTTCTCGGTCGTGCCCGACTCGTCGGAGCGGTGCACCGCGGTGATCGGGGCGTCGGGCAGGTCGGCGTCGGGGTTGTCCTCGGCGATGGCCGGGTCGTCCCAGCGCTTGATCTCGTCGTTGAAGATGCCGGCGATCGTCTGCGGGGACAGGTTGAGCTCGTCGACACCCTCGACGTTGTGGATCAGCGCGATCGGGCTGACGTAGTTGGGGATCTCGATCGGGTCACCGCCGCAGCGCTCGGCCGCGCCCTCGACCTCGCCGTCGTCCTCGGAGAGGTAGGAGTCGGAGCCGGCGAACGGGTACCCGCCGGAGATGAACTGCTCGCGGCCGCCACCGGACCCGATCGGGTCGTAGTTGACCGTGACCTCGGGGTTGGCCTCCTGGAAGCCGGCGCGCCAGGCGTTCTGCGCAGCCTCCTGCGAGCTCGCGCCGCCGCCGCTCAGGGTGCCGGAGAGGCCCTCCGCGGCCTCGCTGGCGTCCTCGTCGGCAGCTGCCCCGCTCTCGTTCCCGGCGGCGCAGGCGGACAAGACCAGGCCCAGGGCGAGGGCTGCGGTGCCGGGGACGATCCGCCGGCGGGTGGAAGTGCGCTTCACTTCGACTCCTGACTCGTTACTCCTCATGCTGACGTCTCCGAACGTAGGCAGCCGAGGTGACGCCTCCGGTGGGCGTGGGTGAACACCGGGTGAACGACTTCCGCAGATCCGGCGACACCGGCGTCCGGAGGGTCGCGGAGCGCGGCGTACGGCGGCTGGGGGCGTGGCGCTAGTCTCGCCACGGCCGTGTCGTCGTCCCCGGAGAGTGGCCCGCGTGGTGTCGTTGCCCGTCGTTGACCGGCGCCTGCTCCTGGCTGGAGGCGCGGTCCTGCTGGTCGTGCTGGTGGTGCTCGGGGTCGTGGCCTGGCGGTCCTGGCAGACCACCGACCTGGAGCGGGCGGCGGGGATGGTGCCGGAGCAGACCGCGCGGATGACCTACGTCGACTGGGCCGCGGTGCGCGCCGAGGTGGACCCGGGGGTCTCGGGCGACTCCTCGTGGGAGGAGACCTCCGACTTCCTCGACGAGGGCTTCGCCACCGACCTGACGATGCCCTCGGCGCTGCGGGAGTCCGCACAGGTGCTGCACGAGGAGTACGGGCTCTCCCCCGCCGACCTGGCCTGGGAGTCCCTGGCCCAGTCCGAGGACGGCGTGGTGCTGACGCTGGCGCCGGAGGGCGGCGTGGACGAGGGGCTCGGCGACCGGCTGGCCGACCTGGGCTACGAGCGCCCCGACGAGGACGACGGCGTCTGGGCGGCCGGCGGGTCCGGGCTCGCCGAGATCGAGGGCGTGGTCTCGCCGGTGCTGCAGTACCTCGTGGTGCTCGAGGGCGAGGGCCTGGTGCTCGCCTCGGACCGGGAGGGCTACCTCGGCACCGCGCGGGACGCCGTACGCGGCGAGGGGGCGCTGGAGCCCGGCGACGCGGTGACCGCGGCGGGCGAGGTGACCTCGGCGGTCTCCTTCCTGGACGGGCACGCGTGCGGGGCCCTGGCGATGTCGCAGGCCGACCCCGACGCCCGGGAGATCGGGGACTCGCTGGTCGACGAGGCCGGCCAGGTCCACCCGTACGACGACCTGGTGGCCGCCGCGCTGCCGGACGGGGACCTGCGGGTGACCTTCGGCTTCGCCGACGGCGAGCAGGCCCGCACCAACGCCACCACCCGCTCGCGGCTGGCGTCGGGCCCCGCACCCGGGCAGGGCGGCGACTTCGGCGACCGGTTCCGGGTGGAGTCGGCCACCGCCTCCGGTTCCGTGGTGACCCTCGACCTCGCCCCCCGCGACGGCGCCGCCTACACCTTCTCCGACATCACCTCGGGCCCGGTCCTCTTCGCCACCTGCTGACCGGTCCCCTCCTCTCTCCACCCGCCGAGAGGTCATCTTCTTCCCCTTCTCGAGCGCCGAGGAGTCATCGTCTCCCCCTCTCAGACGGTCGAGGAGTCATCTTCTCCCCGAGCGAACGGCAAGGAATCGACCTCTCGGTGGCGTGCAAGCGGGCAGAAGTGACCTCTCGGCGGTGTGGGGGCGGGCAGAAGTGACTTCTCGCGCGGGAGAGGGGGCGGGAGGGGGACGAGACGAGGGTCAGGTGGGTCAGGTGGGTCAGGTGGCGGAGGCCACGTCGCGGCGACGGAGGCCGACGAAGCCGAGCGCGGTGAGGACCACCGAGAGGCCGAGCAGCACCACGACGGGGAGGATCTCGAAGGACTCCCCGGGCAGCACCGGCAGGTGCCAGTACGGCGAGAACGCCCGCGCCCAGTCGGGCAGCTCCAGCAGGTCGCCGAGGTAGATCACCAGCAGGGCCACCCCGAAGGCCACCCACCCGAGGTGGGCGAGGCGGGGCACCCACCCCACGAGCAGGAAGGTGAGCGCGCCCAGGAACAGCACCGCCGGGAGCATGGTCGCCATCCCGGCCAGGGTGTCGTCGAGGTAGTCCCACTCGCCGACCACCAGCAGGTGCGTGCCGCCCAGCCCGAGCCCGATCAGCATCACCACGCCCACCGTGGCCAGCAGGCTGACCAGCAGCGCGCCACCGGCCCACGTGACCCGCGGCAGCCCGGTCGCCAGCAGCGCCTCGGCCCGACCGGCCGACTCCTCGGCGCGCAGCCGCAGCACCGAGGCCACCGTGAACGCCCCGGCGAGGACGGCCAGGAAACCCACGGAGTAGCCGAAGAACGCCACCACGATCTCCTGCTCCACGTCGCCGGAGGTGATGAAGTCGGCGATCTCGGGGTTGTCCTCCACCATCTGCACCACCTCGCGGCCCAGCGACCCGAAGAGCGCCGCGAAGACCAGGAGCCCGATCGCCCACCCGAGCACCAGCCCCCGCTGCAGCCGCCAGGCCAGGCCCCACGACGTACCCAGGGAGGCCGCGGCGCGGGCCGGACCGGGGCGCGGCTGCCACAGGCCGGCACCGGCGTCGCGTCGCGTGGTGAGGTACGCCGCCAGCGCGAGGTTCGCGGCCCCGGCCACCACGAGGACCACCAGCCACCACCAGGCGACCGGCCCGAACGGGCGGACCTCCTGCACCCACGCGAACGGCGAGAGGTGCAGCAGCCACGAGTCGGAGACCGCCCCCAGCCCGCGGAGCACGAACGCCACCCCGACCACGCCCACGGCGATACCCAGGGCTCCGCGCGCCGAGGAGGTGACCTGGGCTGCCGCGGCGGCCACCCCGGTGAACAGCACCCCCGTCGCGGCCACCGAGGCGCCGTGGGCCAGCGAGCCGGCCACCTCGGCGTCGAAGAGCACGAACACGACCGCGTCCAGGGCCCCGACCAGGAGGCTGAGCGCGACGGCGACCAGCACCGCGGCCAGGGTCGCCGCGTGCCGCCCCAGGACCGTGGCCCGCAGCAGCTCGGCACGCCCGGTCTCCTCCTCGGCGCGGGTGTGGCGCACCACCAGGAAGACCACCATCAGCGCGATCAGCACGGTGGTGAGGCTGGTGACCTCGTAGGAGGTGATCCCGCCGATCGTGTCGGTGTCGTAGGGGACGCCGTTCATCATCTGGCCCGCGCCGCTGGACTCCACGGTGCGCGTGTAGCCGGCCCGCTCCTCCGGGGTGTCGTAGAACTCGAGGATCGCCTGCGCGGACGCGGCCACCAGCGCCACGATGCCGAGCACCCAGATCGGCATCCGGATCCGGTCCCGGCGAAGGATCAACCGGACCAGGTGGCCGGTCCCGACGACCGGGCTGCTCACGCGGTCCCCTCCCGGTCCAGCTCGTCGCCGTACTGGCGCAGGAAGAGCTCCTCGAGCGTCGGCGGGTGGGCGGTCAGCGAGCGCAGCCCGAGGGTGGTGAGCTCGCGTACGGCGTCCTCGAGGGCGGCGGAGTCGACGTCGAAGCTGACCCGGTGGTGGGTGGCGTCGTCGACGAGCTCGACCGCGTGCACCCCGGGCAGGTCGCGTACGGCGGTCGCGGGCCGCGCGGTCTCGGCGACGACGGTGGTGCGGGTGAGCTCGCGGAGCTGGGCGAGCGTGCCGGACTGGACGGTGCGCCCCTCGCGGATGATGCTCACCCGGTCGCACAGCGCCTCGACCTCGGCGAGGATGTGGCTGGAGAGCAGGATGGTCGTGCCGTCCTGCTTCAGCTCGCGGACGCAGTCCTGGAAGGTCGCCTCCATGAGCGGGTCGAGCCCGGCGGTCGGCTCGTCGAGGAGCATCAGCTCGGCTCGGGAGGCGAACGCCGCCACCAGCGCGACCTTCTGCCGGTTGCCCTTGGAGTAGGTGCGGGCCCGCTTGGTGGGGTCGAGCTCGAAGCGCTCCACCATCTCCGCGCGCCGCTGCTCGTCGATGCCCCCGCGCATCCGGGCGAGCAGGTCGATCACCTCGCCGCCGGTGAGGTTGGGCCACAGCATCACGTCGCCGGGGACGTAGGTCAGGCGCCGGTGCAGCTGGGCGGCCTCGCGCCACGGGTCGCCACCGAGCAGGCGGGCGGTGCCGGAGTCGGCGCGCAGCAGGCCGAGCAGCACCCGCATGGTCGTGGACTTGCCCGAGCCGTTGGGGCCGAGGAACCCGTGCACCTCGCCCTGCTGGACCTCCAGGTCCAGCCCGTCGAGCGCGTGGACGCTGCCGAAGGTCTTGACCACACCGTGCAGTTCCACCGGGGATGCCATGTCCACACCCTAGGTGT
>CAZRKV010000137.1:0-7408 GCA_964600305.1 uncultured Nocardioides sp.
GCGCTGTCCGGGGTGAGGAGGCCCTGGACCACGCTGCGCAGCACCAGCTTCGGGTCGGCGCGCCACAGGGGCTGTCGGGCCTGCGGGCCGGTCGGAGGCGGGGCCGGCTGCGCCGTCGACGCGGGGTCCGCGTCGCGCGATGGCTCGGTCGGTCCGGTGGGCACGCCGCTCGGGCCCGTGGGGTGCGCGGCAGGAGGTGCGGTCGGGTGCTCGGTGAACTCCGGTCGCAGCGGCACCACCGCGCCCCCGGCGTCGGCCCCCTCCGGGGTGTCGGTCACCGCCGGGTCGGCCGTCGAGGTGGCGGCCGGTCTGGTCCCGCCCAGGCCGAGGCTGCCGGGGTCGATCCCCATCCGGGCCAGGTCGCCGGCCGCGCCCTCGGCCTGCCGACGCCGGAGTACGGCGGGGTCGGGCTGGTCGTCGTCCCCGCGCTCGTCGGCGACGGGGGCGTCGGGCCCCTCGCCGGCCCGCTCCTCGAACCGCTTGCGGTCGCTGTCCTCGGTCATCCGAACACTCCTCCGAGCAGGTCGTACACGCCCAGGGCCCCGAACATCAGCACCAGCATGACCACGACGACCAGGAACTCGACGAGGTTGAGGGTGCGCTTCACCCGCGCGCGCGGGATCTCGGAGAGCGGCAGCGACGCCAGCCCGATCCAGGCGGCCAGGGCGCCGGCGAACGCCGCCGCCACCCAGGGCAGCAGCTCCGGACGGTCCAGGGCGAAGCTGAGGGCGGCACCGGTGAGCACCACCAGGCCGCCGATCCGTGGTGCGAGCATGTGCTGGGTCCGGGAGAACAGTCGGGAGCGCAGCGTCAGGACGAGTCCCATCGCGACCGCGAGGGCCTGCTCCCACGAGGTGCCGGCGACGAGCATCGCGACGCTGCCCCATCCCACGAGCACGGTGATGCCGAGCACCAGCCCGACCAGGATGGCGTTGCTCTCGCGGTAGCGCGACCGCAGCGTGGCCAGGTCGAGGCGGCCGACGTGGCGGACCCGGTAGTCGGCGCTCGCCAGCCCACCGACGGTCAACGAGACCCGCGGCAGCACCCCGAGCGTGAGCAGGGCCAGCACCGGCACCACCCGCCGCGCCTGGTCGGCCGGGAACAGACCGGTGGCCGCCGCGGCCTCCACCGCGCCGGTGACCAGCAGCACCGCGGCGAACGCGAGGTGCGCGGTCGTCCTCGGCGTCAGCAGTCGGGCGACCCCCGCGATCGCGGCGACCACCGAGGCACAGACGGTCAGGGCGAGGGAGCCGTCGAGGTCGGCGGCCGAGGAGATGGACAGGCCGAGGAGCACCCCCCAGGCCATCGCGCCCGCGGCCGCGACCTGGGACCCGAGGTCGTGCCCGGCCCACGCCGACCACCAGGTGGCGAAGAGCAGCACCGCGACGACGAGTACGACGGGCACCGGGCCGGCCACGTCCGCCCAGGCTGACGGCCCGCCGACGCGGCCCACCCAGGCCAGGAGTCCGAGCACGACCAGGACCGTGGTGCCGGCGAGCACCGCGAACGCGCCGGTGGTGCCGGTGGTCCACACACCGCCCGCGGCGTCGACCCGGTCCTCGACGGCGTCGCGGACGTCCTCCACGAGGACGGGCCGGACCTCCGCGGTCTCGGGGCGCAGCTCGAGCACCTCGCCGTCGACCACGCCGGCCTCGGCCAGCGTCTGCGACAGCGCCATGCCCGTCCCGCCCAGTCGGGAGAGGGTCCAGCTGATCGGCGCCTCCTCCCCGGCCTCGGGCGCGGCGTACCGCATCACCTGGGGGAGCACGTCGGCCAGTGGGAGGGCGCTGGGCAGGGCGAGGTCGACCGTGCGGTCGACGGTCAGCACGGTGACCCTGCTGTAGGCGATCTGCACCCACGCCCCCTCGTCGTCCCTGCCAGGAGTCCTCATCGACGTCCCGGGTGACCCTCGGCCACCGCGAGCCTATCCTTGCCCGCGGGGCGACCCGGACTCCCGGGCGCCCCGTCCGGACCGCACCATGGTAGGGGGCACCACCGTGACCACCACGCTGGTCAAGCGACCCGCGCGCATCGAGCCACCGAGCGCCGGCGACGACCCGGTGGCCATCGAGCCCCCTCCCTCCCGGGGACAGGGCGCACCCCCCATGGCCGGCGCGGGCATGATGATGATGCCGATCATGGGCGGCACCGGCTCGCTGACGATCGCGATCACCCAGCGGGACCGGCCGATCATCGCGGTGGCGGCGTTCCTCGCGATGATCGGCATGATCGCGATCGGCGCACTGATGATGATCAGCCAGCGCAGCGGCCCCAAGCGGCAGCTGCGGGAGAGTCGGGAGCGCTACCTGGACTACATCGAGGCGCTGCGCCGCGACATCCGACGGCAGATCGCCGACCAGCGGGCCGAGCAGGCATGGCGGTTCCCGCGGAACGAGGAACTGCTCGACATCGCCCGTGACGACACCCGGCGCTGGGAGCGGCGCCGCAGCCACGTCGACCACCTCGGCATCCGGTTGGGCACCGGCGAGGTACCGCTCAGGGCCGGGCTGACGCTGGACGCGGACACCGGCCCCCTCAACGAGTTCGATCCGGTGTGCCTGCAGGCCGCCCAGGAGCTGCAGGAGCGCTACGCCACCCTCCGCGACCAGCCGATCACCCTGCCGTTGGGCCGGGCCAGCCAGATCAGCGTCATCGGCGACTCCGAGCACCGGCGGGCGCTCGCCACCTCGATCGCGATGCAGGTCGCGACCCTGCACAGTCCGAACGAGGTGTCGTTGGCGGTCGTCCGGGCCGACCCGGCCGCGGGCGAGTGGGACTGGACGAAGTGGCTCCCGCACGTGCAGGACGCCGCGACCCTCGACGGCGACGTACCGTCCCGTCGGGTCGCGACCTCGGTCGCGGCGATGGCCGAGCTGCTCGCCC
Organism: uncultured Nocardioides sp.; assembly: GCA_964600305.1. Taxonomy (GTDB): domain Bacteria; phylum Actinomycetota; class Actinomycetes; order Propionibacteriales; family Nocardioidaceae; genus Nocardioides. The sequence goes on from CAZRKV010000137.1 coordinate 2,884, forward strand.
CGGAGCTGGAGGGACGCCTGGACCGGTTCCAGCGGGCGAGGAGGGCCCAGGCTGCCCAGGTGTCCCACCTGGTGGTGATCGTCGACGGCGAGGGCCTCTCCGCCGGGCAGCACCTGGCCTCCCCGGACCCGCAGGTTCCGCTGGTCGCCCTGGGCGTTCACGTGGTGAACCTGCTCGACGACCCGAAGCACGAGCCGGAGCAGGTCGACCTCCGGGTGATGCTGTCCAGCGACGGGACGCTCGCCACCATGTCGGGGCGCGAGGAGCCGTTCGCCGTGGATGTCCCCGCCCCCGGCCTGGCGCCGGCGCTCGCCCGCAGCCTGTCCTCGCTGCGACTGACCGTCGAGGACGGCGGCGGCGACGACGGTCTCACCGACACCGTCGGGCTGCCGGAGATCCTGGGCGTGCCCGACCCCGCCGAGCTGGACCTGCGCCGCAGCTGGCGGCCACGGCCGCTGCGCGACCTGCTCCGGGTGCCGATCGGCATCGGGCAGAAGGGCGGCAGCGTGATGCTGGACCTGAAGGAGTCGGCCCACGGCGGGATGGGCCCGCACGGCATGGTGGTCGGGGCCACCGGGTCCGGCAAGTCGGAGATGCTGCGGACGCTCGTCGGCTCGCTGGTGATCGGGCACGGCCCGGACCGGCTGGCCCTGATGCTGGTGGACTTCAAGGGTGGCGCCACCTTCGCCGCGATGGACCAGATCCCGCACCTGGCGGGCATGATCACGAACCTGCAGGACGACCTGACCCTCGTCGATCGGATGCGGGACGCGCTGTACGGCGAGATGCAGCGCCGCCAGGAGATCCTGAAGAAGGCGGGCAACCTGCCCAACGTGACGACGTACCAGGACCGGATCGACGCCGGCGAGGACCTGGAGCCACTGCCGCACCTGCTGGTGATCATCGACGAGTTCTCCGAGCTGCTGACGGCCAAGCCCGACTTCGCCGAGCTGTTCGTCGCGGTCGGCCGGATCGGCCGCTCGATCGGGGTGCACCTGCTGCTGGCGACCCAGAAGCTCGAGACCGGCTCGATCAAGGGTCTGGAGTCGCACCTGTCCTACCGGATCAGCCTGCGCACCTTCTCCGAGAGCGAGAGCCGGGACGCGATCGGCGTACCCGACGCCTACCACCTCCCTCCGGAGCCCGGCTCCGGGTACCTCAAGGTGGACACCACGGTGTTCGAGCGGTTCAAGGCGGCGCTGGTGTCCTCGCCGTACACGCCCCCCAGCGATGGTCCCCGGACCACGGTGCCGGTGGTCCCCTACCTGGCCGTCAACGGCCTCGGGGCCTGGCTGGCGCAGCAGGCCAGGTCCGCGGAGCAGGCGCACCTGGCCCCGGACGAACCCGCCACCCGGAAGGGACTGCAGTCGGTGCTGGACGTGCTCTGCGGCCAGATCGCCGGGGCTGGCGCGCCGCCGGTCCGCCCGGTGTGGCTGCCCCCGCTGCCGGAGGCGCTCGCCCTCGACCGGGTGCAGGGGGTCGACGATCGGGCCGACCCCACGACGGCGAAGGCCGTGCTCGGGCTCGTGGACGAGCCAGCGAACCAGGAGCAGTATCCGCTGGAGTGGGACTTCGCGGGCGCCAACGGCAACGTGATGATCGCCGGCGGCCCACAGACGGGCAAGAGCACGCTGCTGCGCACGATGATCACCTCGATGTCCTTGCGCTACTCGCCCGGCACGGTCGCCTTCTACTGCATCGACTACGGCGGTGGCTCCCTGCAGGCGCTCAAGTCGCTGCCGCACGTGGCCGGGGTGACGACCCGCTCGGACCCGGAGCGCCTCCAGCGCACCATCCAGGAGGTGCGGGGGGTCCTGGACGAGCGGGAGGGGCTCTTCCGCCGCTACGACCTGGAGAACATGCAGGCCTTCCGCCGCGCCCGCGCCGAGGGCCGGGTGCCGGCCGACGTCCCCGGGGATGTGTTCCTCATCGTGGACGGCTGGGCGAACTTCAAGGAGGACTTCGAGGACCTGGACTACGTCGTGGACGAGATCGCCTCCCGGGGAGCCAACTACGGCGTCCACGTGATCCTCACCGTGACCCAGTCGATGCAGGTGCGGATGCGGATGCAGCCCTCGTTCACCGGTCGCATCGAGCTGCGCCTCGCCGACGTCTTCGACAGCTCGTTCGGCCGCAAGCTGATGGAGCAGATCCCCAAGGACACTCCGGGACGCGGGGCGCTGGAGGGCGAGCGGCTGTTCCACGCCGCCCTCCCCCGCATCGACGGTGTCGCGGCGTCCGAGGACGTGTTCGACGGGCAGGCCCAGCTCATCGAGACGATCACCCGACGGTGGCAGGGCGTCTCGGTCGAACGAGTGGAGACCCTGCCGCCACTCATCCGGCTGGAGGAGCTGCCCCCGCTCGACCCGGCGTACCCGGGCGTCCCGGTCGGTGCGCTGGACCGCAACCTGCGGGCGATCAACGTCGACCTGATGAGTGCCGCGTCGCCGCACCTGCTGGTGTACGGCGACCCCGAGACCGGCAAGACGAACCTGCTCGAGATGCTGCTCAAGGGGTACACGCAGCTGATGGAGCCCGAGCAGCTCGGGATCGTCCTAGTGGACTACCGGCGCTCACTGCTCGACGTGGTGCCCGAGGAGTACCTCGTCGCGTACTGCACCAGCCGGGAGCAGACCGAGCGGGTCTCGACGGAGATCGCCCAGTCGCTCGAGGAGCGGCTCCCGGGGGAGGCCGTCACGTCGGAGCAGCTGAAGAACCGTTCCTGGTGGAAGGGCCTGGAGCTGCTGGTCATCGCCGACGACTTCGACCTGGTGGCCACCTCGTCGGGCAACCCGATGGGCCCGCTGGTCGAGTACCTCCCGCAGGGCTACGACCTCGGGTTCCACCTGGTCCTCTCGCGGCGGATCAACGGCCTCGCGCGCGCCCAGTTCGACCCGATGATCCAGCGCCTGGGCGATGTGTCCACTGCCGGCTTCATGTTCTCCGGGGACCGCCTGGAGGGACGACTGGTCAACGGGATCGCCCCGGCCCGGCTGCCACTTGGCCGGGCGCTGTACGCCAATCGCAACGGCCTGATCGGGCAGGTGCAGACGGCGGTCATGCCCGAGCGGGACTGACGCCGCCCCCGACGGGAGAGTCAGCGCCAACAGAAACAGGGCCCCGGATCGTCGATCCGGGGCCCTGGCGAGTTCTGGTTTCGAGTGTCGAGGTCAGGCCTGGTTGCCGAAGAACTGCGTCATCCGTGCCTTGCCCGCGTCGTTGATGTCGCGGACCTGGTTGTCGGTCTGGATCTGGTTCTGGGTCTGGCCCAGCTGCTCCTCGCCCTGGGCGCGCAGGATCTTCTGGACGGCGCCGACCTGCTCGGTGCCGGCACCCCCTTCGAGGGACCCCTCGACGCCTCGTCCAGCGGTCTCGACGCTGTCGACCTCGTTCTGGGTCGAGGTGAGGAACTCACGGCCCGAGTTCACCAAGTCCTCGTTGGCGTTGCTGTCATAACGAACGCGCATGATCTGGTTCTCCTTCTAAGTCGTCTTGAGGTTCGCGAGTGCTCAGCCCTGGGGCGAGCGGCGCAGGCTGGTGTGAACTCCCTCGGCAGAGCTGGCGTTCTTGCTGCCCAGGCTCTGGCCCTCGTTCTGGACGCGGGCCATCTCGTTCTCACCGCGCACGAAGTTGGCGCCGACCTGGGAGTTATTGGTGGCGCGGGCATTGCCCGCCGAGGCGTTGGCGATGTGGCCGGAACGCTGGGCGTTCGCCTGGCCGCCGACGTTCACGCCCTCAGTGGCCATGGCCCGGGAGTTGGCCCGCTTGGCGGCGGAAGTCCCGTCCTCGGCGGCCTGCTCGTGGCCGGACCGGGCGAACTTGTTGATCGAACCCATGTCCTGGTTCGCGTAGTAGTTGGTTGCCATGGTTCTGGCTCCCCCTAAGGTGGACATCTTGCTACCTGGACGGACACGACCCTACGGCATGACGAGGCATGACGCCCAGCCCACCGCATGGAAGGGCTGAGAAGGGGGTCTTGCCTGCCTTGGATCACCTCTGGTTTGCGCCAAGCAGGCTGTGGGAATGTAGCCTGTGGACTGACCGACCGCAGGCGATCGTGAGGTATTGGATATGGGTTGGGGGCTGTCCGATGTCGAGGGGACGTATGCCAGTGGCACGTCGATCATGTCCAGCGAGAGCGATGCGAGGTCTGCGGGCAGTAGGCTAGTGACGGCGGCGAGCAACGTGAGCGTGGGCAGCGATCACGGCGCCACCAGAATTGCTACGGCGCTGAGCACGTTCCAGACCCGTGCCTCAGAAGATGGGGAGTCATTCGCCAACCACGTGTCCGAGTTGGGCGGGAACACCGCCAACGGGGCCCAGACCGGGGCACAGACCAACAACGAGGGCACCCAGGTGAGCTCGAACAACACAGCGCTGGCGCGGGATCTCAACACTGGCCACCGCCAAGCGTCCGCGGTCTGACCAGTAACAGCGCAGGATCTGGTGACGTCGATGCAGTGCCCGACCGGCTCCGGCAGGAGCCGGTGGCATGAGTAGGGGGATCGTCGATGGTGTTGGTGGC
>CAZRKV010000138.1:0-7386 GCA_964600305.1 uncultured Nocardioides sp.
CCTGTCGTAGCGGACCTTGGCCAGGACAGGGTACATCATCACCAGCAGGCCGAGGGCGATCGGCAGCGAGATGCCGTCGACCTCGACGGCCCCGAGGGCCTCCCCGAGGCCGGGGACGGCACGGCCGAGCAGGAGGCCGGCGACCATCGCCAGGCCGATCCAGAGCGGCAGGAAGCGGTCGAGCGTCGAGAGGCCGGCGCCGGGCTCCAGCCGGGCGGTGCTCGCATCGGTCATGCGACCCCCGACCCGCTGCAGCAGGCACCCTCGCCGGCCGACACCGACGAGGTCGCCGGACGGGCGTCCACGGGGTCCTCGTCCTTGACGGTGTAGACCTCCCACGGGGCACCGTGGGGGTCGTGCACCCAGACCTTGTCCTGGAGCGCGTAGCAGCAGGTCGTGTCGTCCTCGTCGAAGCTCGCGAGCCCGGCTGACCGGATCCGCTCGCGGGCGGCGTCGACGTCGTCGGTGCCGGGCACCTCGACCCCCAGGTGGTTCAGGGCGCCCTGGGTCCCCTCGCCCCGCTGGTCGGCCGGCACCTCGATCAACACCAGCTTGAGGGCAGGATCCTCGACGGCGAAGTTGGCGTACCCGGGGCGGCGCTTGTGCGGCTCGACCCCGAACAGCTGGCGGTAGAAGTCGACCGAGGCCTCGAGGTCGTGCACGTTGAGGGCGAGCTGGATGCGTGACATGATGGGCTCCATATTGATCGGTATCGATGCCAGGGGCAACTCTGCACGCTACATCGACGGAAATCAATATGTATGATGGTCGATATGACCACGACCGTGGACCCCACCCCCCGGGCGGACCCCGCGACGGACCCGGGCGCGACCTGTTGCAGCGACCTGGGCGCGCCGCTGGAGCGCGGTGAGGCCGAGACCGCGGCCCGCCTGCTGAAGGCGGTGGCCGATCCCGTCCGGCTGCAGCTGCTCTCGCTGATCCGGGCGACCACGGATGATGCCGCCTGCGTGTGCGACCTGACCCCGGCCGTCGGGCTCTCCCAGCCCACCGTGTCCCACCACCTCAAGGTGCTCACGGAGGCTGGGCTGCTGACCCGCGAGCGGCGCGGCCCCTGGGCCTGGTTCACCCTCGTGCCCGAGCGCCTGGACCAGATCGCCCGGATCCTCGCCTGATCCTCGCGGCTCCCTGCTCAGTCGGCCTTCTGGCGCTGGCGCACCACCACGAACGTGGCCACCGCCAGCAGCAGTCCCGCGAGCAGGACCGCGATGGTGCCCGGGACCACCCCGACGTACTCCTCGATCAGCACCCGGGTCCGCGACGACGGGTCGGCGAGGACCACCGCCACGAACGCCCCGACCAGGACCGAGGCCGCGATGCCCGGCACCCGCTGCCACTTCCCGGTCAGTCCCAGCCGCTCCTGCAGCATCCGCCCGGCCTTGACGATGCGACCGGCACGCACCAGGCGCAACGCCCCGACGACACGCAGCAGCCGCAGCAGCTGGACCGGACCGATCGCGAGCACCACCGAGATCACGACCGCCACGGTGAGCAGCACCAACCAGATGTGGCGACGCAGCCAGGCCACCCGGTCACCGGAGACCACGAAGAGCACCACGGTCTCGGCCACCAGCACGGCACCCGCGGCCCAGTTCGTCACCATGCCCGCGGTGGCGTAGGGGTCGTCCAGCAGGGTCAGGAAGACCGCCGGGATCGAGGCCAGGGCCGCCACCAGCACCGGGAACGCGAGCCGTTCCTCCCACCGGGTCTCGGGGTCCACCGGGTCGTCGGTCACCGATCCTCCCGTCCCGCTCGGGGCCACCTCGCCGACCGGCAGTATGGCAAGCCCGGCCCGGTCGTCCCGACCCCCCACGACGCCGCGCCGTGGTGCGCTACGCCGCGCTGGACGGCGGACCCTCTAGGGTGGTGCCGACAGAAGTCCCCTGACGAGGAGATCAACGCATGACCAAGGACGAGCTCGTCCAGAACGTCGCCTCCGCCTCCGGCCTGAGCCAGGCGGACGCGGACCGCGCGATCAAGGCACTCACGGAGAGCATCCGCGAGGCCGTCGCCCAGGGTGACAAGGTCCAGATCCCGGGCCTGGGCACCTTCGACCGTCGTGAGCGGAGCGCGCGCCAGGGCCGGAACCCGCAGACCGGCGAGACGATCGACATCCCCGCCACCAACGTGCCGGGCTTCAAGGCCGCGACCGCCTTCAAGAACGAGGTCTCCGGCAAGTAGCCACATCCGCAGGTACGTCGACGGCCGGCCCCGCTGGGGCCGGCCGTCGCTGCGTCCGGGCCCGCTGGGGTGGGTCAGAGGTAGAGACCCGTGGGCTGGTCCCCGAGCCGGTCCGCGGCGACGGCGTGCACGTCCCGCTCCCGGATCACGACGTACAGCTCGCCGTGCACCTCGACCTCGGCCTTCTCCTGGGGGTCGAAGAGCACCCGGTCGCCGGTCTCCACCGCGCGGGCGTGCGGGCCGCAGGCGATCACCCGGCTCCAGCACAGGCGCCGTCCGCCCATCTGGGCCGTGGCCGGGATGAGGATGCCGCCGGAGGACCGGCGCTCCCCCTCCTCCTTGTCGACCTCCACGAGGATCCGGTCGTGGAGCATCTTGATGGGGGTCTTGTCAGTCACGCACGACCTTGCCGACGACGACGAGCAGGGTGACCACCCCGACGACGCCACCGGCGACCTTGAGGATGTTGTCGGTGCGCGGGCTGCCGTCCGGGTTCACGAAGTGCGCCTTCACCTGGGCCACTTCACGACTCATGATCGTCTTCGGGCTCGACCGGTAGAGCAGCTGGTCGATGGTGGTGGCCAGCCTCTCCCGGGTCTCCTCGATCTCGCGTTCCAGGGACGACAGCTCGTTGCTCACCCGCGACACGCTATCAAGCCTGCGCTGTCTAGGGTGGATCCGGCGCCGGACGGTCGGGGACGACCAGGCCCCGGGCTGAGGACACCGGCGCCCGGACGGAAGGAAGGCTCGGGAACAGTGACGGCGAACCGGCTCTCCCCGGGGGACGACGCCCCCGGGTTCACCCTGCCCAGCGACACCGGCCAGGAGGTCTCGCTCTCCGACCTGCGCGGCGGGCACGTGATCGTGTACTTCTACCCGGCCGCGATGACGCCGGGCTGCACCAAGCAGGCCTGCGACTTCACCGACTCCCTCGACGCCCTGCGCGCGGAGGGGTACGACGTGGTCGGGATCTCGCCGGACAAGCCCGAGAAGCTGGCGAGGTTCCGCGAGCGCGACGGCCTGTCCATCACCCTGCTGTCCGACGTGGACAAGGAGGTGATGCGTGCCTGGGGTGCCTTCGGGGAGAAGAAGCTCTACGGCAAGCTCGTGGAGGGCGTCATCCGGTCCACCTTCGTGGTCGACCCCGAGGGACGGATCAGCCTGGCGCAGTACAACGTGCGCGCCACGGGGCACGTCGCCAAGCTGCGCCGCGACCTGCAGCTGGGCTGACCGCCGCCCCTCCCTGCCTCCTCAGGTCACGTCGCGGGACAGGGTGAGGAACCGGCCCAGCAGTGCGAACACCGCGACGTAGGCCAGCATGACCAGCGCACCCTGCCACCGGTCGAGCAGGTCGGCCATGCCCTGGACGCTGTAGAAGCTGGACCCGATCAGGGCCTCCGCGGCGGCGCCGGGCAGGAACTTCCCCACCCCGGCGAGCGCGTCCACGGCCCCCAGGCCGATCCGCAGGATCGGCTCGACGAACTGGGTGAAGGCCAGGATCACGACCACCGAGGCGATCTGGTTGGGCAGCACCGTGCCCAGCCCGACCCCCACCACGCCCCACAGGGCCAGCGCCACCACCGACCAGGCGATGGCGACCCAGATCCCCCCGTGGCCGAGGTACGTCGGCTCGCCGACCACCAGCAGCACGGCGGCCCCGACACCGACCGTCGCGGCCGTCCCCACGACGCCGTACGCCGCGCCGACGCCACCCTGCACGAGCAGCTTGGCCGCCAGCACCCGACCGCGACGCGGCTCGGCGAGCAGGGTGGGCGTGATCGTGCGGTGGCGGAACTCCCCCGTCATCGCCAGCGCCCCGATCACGAGGGGGAAGACGTAGCCGAGCGAGGCACCGATGGTGTAGATCGACTCGACCATCGCCCGGTCGTCCGCCGCCGCCGCGGGCCCGCCACCACCCTCGGCCGAGGTGCCGAACGCCAGGACCGCGGCCATGAACCCCATGTAGGCGGCCATGACCAGGGCGAGCAGCCACCACAGGTGGGTGCTCAGGACCTTGCGGACCTCGGACCGGACCAACGCGGTCATGCCGCCCTCCCCTCGTCGTCGTCCTCGACCATGTCGAGGAAGATCCGTTCCAGCGACGCGCCGGCACCGGACAGGTGGTGCAGCTCCAGGCCGGCACGGTGGGCGGCCCGGCCGAGCTCGGCGGCGGTGGGGCCGCTGACGAGCAGCTCCCGGTCCTCCTCGGCGACGGTCCAGCCCTGCTCCTTCGCCAGGCGCTGCAGGCCCTCGGCGTCCGGTCCGGCGACGCGGACCTGGTCCTCGGCCATCGCGACGAGGTCGGTGAGCGGGGAGTCGTGGACCAGTCGGCCCCGCGCGATGATGACCACGTCGTCGACGGTGGCCTGCACCTCGCCGAGGACGTGGCTGGAGACCAGCACGGTGCGTCCCTCGCCCGCGAGGTGGCGCAGCAGGGAGCGCAGCCACACGATCCCCTCCGGGTCGAGCCCGTTGGCCGGTTCGTCGAGGATCAGCACGCCGGGGTCGCCCAGGAGGGTGGAGGCCAGGCCCAACCGCTGGCGCATCCCCATCGAGAAGCCGCCGACCTTGCGCCGGGCCGCGGTGTCCAGGCCCACCTGCTCGAGCACCCGGTCGCACCGGGAGTCGGGCACCCCCACCAGGGGCGCGAGGGTGCGCAGGTGGTCACGCGCGGTGCGGCCGGGGTGGAAACTGGCGGCCTCGAGCGCCGCCCCCACCCTCGACGCGGGCCGTGGGATCTCGGCGTACCGGCGACCCCCGATGGTGGCGCTCCCACCGTCGATGCCGACCAGGCCCAGCAGCATTCGCAGGGTCGTGGTCTTGCCGGCGCCGTTGGGGCCGAGGAAGCCGGTCACCCGTCCGGGCTCGACGGTGAAGCTCAGGTCGTCCACGGCGCGCACCGCCCCGAACGACTTCGTCAGGTTGCGGACCTCGATCGGCACCCCGCTCGGCGCTCCAGCCATGCCACTCCTCCCGTTCGCCAGCCGGGGTCAGCCTCCCAGAGGCCACCCGGCCCGACGCAACCGGATTGCCGCCCCGTGCGGGCCCGCGCGCAGGGCCTAGGCTTTGCGGCGCGGCGCCCGTAGCCCAACGGCAGAGGCACCAGGTTTAGGTCCTGGCCAGTGAGAGTTCGAATCTCTCCGGGCGCACCGATGTCGGGGCGGAGGGTGACCTGAGTCACTACAGTCCCCCCATGGACTCCGCCCTGACCACCATCGGCCTCCCCCTCGCCCTGGGGATCATCATGCTCGGCCTGGGCCTGGGGCTGACCCCCGAGGACTTCCGTCGCGTGGCCAGGCACCCGAGGGCGGTGGCGGTGGCCCTCGCCTGCCAGATCCTGCTGCTCCCGGTCGTGTGCTTCGGCCTGGTGCACCTGTTCGACCTCCCGCCACTGCTGGCGATCGGCATGATGCTGCTGGCCGCCTCTCCCGGGGGCACCAGCGCCAACCTCTACAGCCACCTCTTCCGCGGCGACGTCGCGCTCAACGTCACGCTGACCGCGATCAACTCCGTGCTGGCGATCGTGACGCTGCCGGTGATCACCAACCTGGCCATCGCCTACTGGGACGCCGGCGGGACCGTCTCGCTGCAGTTCGCCAAGGTGGTCGAGGTCTTCGCCGTGGTGCTGGTCCCGGTCGCGATCGGCATGGTCGTCCGCGCGGCGCGCCCCGGCTTCGCCGCGCGGATGGACCGGCCGGTGCGGGTCGGGTCGGCCGTGATCCTGGCCGTGCTCGTGCTCGGTGTCCTGCTCGCCGAGCTCGACAACGTCGTGGACTACCTCGGTCGCGTCGGTCTCGTCGCCGCCTTGTTCTGCACGATCAGCCTGGCGGTCGGCTACTACGTGCCCCGGGCGATGGGCATCGTCGAAGGCCAGGCGATCGCCTCGTCGATGGAGATCGGCGTGCACAACGGGACCCTGGCGATCTACGTGGCGGTGGAGGTGCTGGACTCGGTGGAGATCTCGATCCCGGCCGCGGTCTACTCGATCTTCATGTTCGTGCTGGCCGCGGTGTGGGGGAAGGTCATCACCCGAGGGCGGCCGCGACCAGGGGGGCGATCTCCCGGAGCGCCCGACCCCGGTGCGAGATCTCGTCCTTCTCCGCAGGCGTGAGCTCGGCGGAGGTGCGGCCGGAGGCGGCGTACTCGTCGGGGACGAAGATCACGTCGTAGCCGAACCCCCCGGATCCCCGCCGCTCGCGGGCCACGCGACCGGGCATCCGGCCGGTGACGACGATCTCGCGTGCCTCGCCCCCGCGGTCGCGGTGCGCCAGGGCGACCGCGCACTCGAAGTGGGCGGTACGCCGCTCGTCGGGGACCTCGGCCAGCTGGGCCAGCACCAGGTCGTTGTTGCGCTCGTCGGCCCGGTCGCGCTCCTCCCGGGGCGTGCCGGCCCAGCGGGCCGACAGGACTCCCGGCATGCCGTTGAGCGCGTCCACGCACAGGCCGCTGTCGTCGGCGAGGGTGGGCAGGTCCGTGGCAGCCAGGCCGGTCCGGGCCTTCAGCAGGGCGTTGCCCTCGAAACCCGGCTGGTCCTCGACCGGTTCGTCGTACGCCGGGACGTCGTCGAGTCCGAGCACGACGACGTCGGGCAGGTGCACGCGCAGGATGCGCTGCATCTCCGCCACCTTCGCCGGGTTGCGGGAGGCCAGGTGCACGCGGGGCACCTCAGGCACCGAGCGCCTCCGCCTGGATGCGGGTGAGCTCGAGGCACCCCTTCTCCGCCAGCCCGAGCATCGCGTCGAGCTCGGTGCGGTCGAAGGGCACCCCCTCGGCCGTGCCCTGGACCTCGACGAAGCTGCCCTCGCCCGTCATCACCACGTTCATGTCGGTCTCCGCCCGGGCGTCCTCGACGTAGGGCAGGTCCAGGCGCGCGGCACCGTCGATGATGCCGACGCTGACCGCAGCCACCGACCCGGTCAGCGGCTGCGCGTCGGCGGCCATGGCGCCCGTGGACTTCAGGTGGGCCACGGCGTCGGCCAGGGCGACGTAGGCGCCCGTGATGGCGGCGGTGCGGGTCCCCCCGTCGGCCTGGAGCACGTCGCAGTCGAGCACGATCGTGTTCTCCCCGAGCGCGGCGTCGTCGACGATCGCACGCAGGGACCGCCCGACCAGTCGCGAGATCTCGTGGGTGCGCCCGCCGATCTTGCCCTTGACCGACTCGCGGTCCGAGCGGGTGTTGGTCGCGGC
>CAZRKV010000139.1:0-7300 GCA_964600305.1 uncultured Nocardioides sp.
TGTTCGGGCTGTCGTCGATGAACAGCGGCGCCGAGGACACCTCGCCCATCTTCCGGGCCAGCTTGGCCCAGTCGTCGTCGGTCATCTCGCCGTTGCGGATGTGGTTGAGCGGCACCTTCGCCTCGGCGGAGAGCAGCCGCATCGTGATCTCCGACCGGTTCATCTCCAGGCTGAAGAAGACACTGGCGAGGTTGTTGTGGATCGACGCCGCGCGGCAGAAGTCCAAGGCAAGCGTCGACTTGCCCATAGCGGGGCGAGCCGCGACGATCACCATCTGCCCCTCGTGGAAGCCGTTGGTGAGCTCGTCGAGGTCGGCGAAACCGGTCGGCACGCCGTAGATGCCGCCGTCGCGGTTGCCGATCGCCTCGATCTCGTCGAGGACGCCCTCCATGATGTCGCTGAGCGGGGCGTAGTCCTCGCTCGCGCGCTTGTCGGTGACCTGGTAGACCTCCGCCTGCGCGTGGTCGACCACCTCGTCGACCTGGCCCTCGGCGGCGTACCCCATCTGCACGATCCGGGTGCCGGCGTCGACCAGGCGCCGCAGGATCGCCTTCTCCCGGACGATCTCGGCGTAGTAACCGGCGTTGGCCGCGATCGGCACGTTGGCCGACAGGGTGTGCAGGTACGGCGCGCCGCCGACCCGCTGCAGCTCGCCGCGCCGCTGCAGCTCAGCCGTCACCGTCACCGGGTCGACCGGCTCACCGCGGCCGTAGAGGTCGATCGCGGCGTCGAACACGGCCTCGTGGCTCGGGCGGTAGAAGTCGGTGCCCCGCACGGTCTCGACGACGTCCGCGATCGCGTCCTTGCTGAGCATCATCGCGCCCAGGACGCTCTGCTCCGCCGCGTTGTCCTGGGGCGGGGTCCGGTCGCCCGGGTGGGAGGAGGGCGCGTGGCCCGGTTCGTACGCCGCCGGGCCGTCCCCCCACCCGTCCGGTCCGAACGGGGATGCGGCCTCCTCGGTCATGCTCATCGGTGGGCGCCTCCCAGGGCTGCGCGGGCGGGTGGTGGTGGTCGTCGTCGACGGTAGGTCCGCCCACCGACATCTCGTCGGGTCGCGATCCGTCACGGCGCCGCGACGTGTGACCGTACGTCGGGGCGGGAGCCCGGCGGAAGCACGTTCTCCACAGGTGGTTGTGGAGAACCGTGGGGAGAAGGTGGACGACACGCGATCAGGTGTGCACGAGCTGGGGACCCGACTGTGGAAGAGGGCCGGGTCCCGATCCGGAACACCGCTCTGACCTGCGCAAATGCCTGTCCACGGGTGTGGATGGGAATCTCTCGGGAGATTCCGGCGTTCACCTCCGCGACACGCCCGGGCCACCGAGGGCTTTGTCGACATGGGCCCGGGAGCAGCTTCTTCCACAGGCCCGGGCCCTTTACCCACAGGGCGTGGCCGCGTCAACCGGAACCCGGAAGTCCCCAGCAAAATCGTGGCCGGATAGTTTCGCCCGCATGGCCGACCGCACGACCGCGCGCGCCCAGGACCGGGAGATCCTGCGCCTGGCTGTCCCTGCCTTCCTCGCGCTGGTCGCCGAGCCCCTCTTCCTCCTCGCCGACGCGGCCATCGTCGGCCACCTCGGCACACCGCAGCTCGCCGGCCAGGGCATCGGCGCCGTCGTGCTGCAGACCGCGGTCGGGCTGTGCATCTTCCTGGCCTACGGCACCACCGCCAGCGTCGCCCGACTCCTCGGCGCCGGGAACACCCGGGCCGCGCTCACCCAGGGCATGGACGGGGTCTGGCTGGCGGTGATCATCGGCGCACTCACCACCGTCGCGGGCGTCGTGCTCACCGACTGGCTGATCGGCCTCTTCGGCGCCTCCGCGACCGTGTCCGACCACGCCTCGACGTACCTGCGGCTCAGCTTCCTCGGCACCATCCCGCTGCTGGTCATGCTCGCCACCACCGGCATCCTGCGCGGACTGCAGGACACCCGCACCCCGATGGTCGTCGCCATCGCCGGCAACGCGCTCAACGTCGTCCTCAACCTGGCGCTGGTCTACGGCTTCGGGCCGGTCCCGGCGCTGGGGATCGCCGGCGCCGCGCTCGGGTCGGTCGTCGCCCAGGTGCTCAGTGCGGCGGCGCTGCTGGCGGTGGTCGCGCGGGCCGCCCGGCGCGAGCAGGCCAGCATGCGCCCGCACCTGCCCGGGATCCGCCGCGCCGGGAGGGCGGGCGTGGCCCTGGTCATCCGCACCCTGACCCTGCGCGCGGCACTCCTGGTCACGACGTACGCCGTGACCCGCCTCTCCACCGGCGACGATGGCGCCACCGAGCTGGCCACCCACCAGCTCGCGATGTCGCTGTGGAACTTCCTGGTCTTCGTGCTGGACGCCATCGCCATCGCCGCCCAGGCGATCACCGGCCGCTACCTCGGGGCCGGCGACGCCGCGGGCACGCGGGCCGTCACCCGACGGATGATCCGGTGGGGCCTCGGTTCCGGGGCGGTGGCCGGGCTCGCGCTGGCGGCGGTCGGCCCCTTCGTGGGGGTGCTGTTCACCCCCGACGAGGCGGTGCAGGAGCTGCTGGTGCCGGTGCTGCTGGTGGCGGCCCTCGTGCAGCCCGTCGCCGGTGTGGTGTTCGTGCTCGACGGAGTGCTCATCGGGGCCGGCGACGGGCCCTACCTCGCCTGGGCGGGGCTGGTGGTGCTCGTCGCCTACGCCCCGGCCGCCCTCGCCGTACCCCTGGCCGGGGGCGGGCTGGTCACGCTGTGGCTGGTCTTCGGGCTGGTGTTCATCGGGGCCCGCTGCGTGGTGCTCACCTGGCGGGCCCGCGGCGACCGCTGGCTGGTCACCGGAGCCTGAGCCCCAGCGGTAACCTCGGCGCATCGCCGACCGCTGCAGCGCCGACCCGGGAGTCGCCATGGCCGAGATCGTCTGCTTCCACCACGCCCAGGGGCTGACCCCGGGCCTGCACGAGCTGGCCGACCGGTTCCGCGAGGCCGGCCACCGGGTGCACCAGCCCGACCTCTACGAGGGCCAGGTCTTCGCCGACCTGGACGCGGGGGTCGAGCACGGGGAGTCCATCGGCTTCGCCGAGATCGTCGCCCGCGGCGTGCGCGCCGCCGCGCCCGTCGCGGCCCCGGTTGTCGTCGGCCTGTCCATGGGCGTGCTCCCGGCCATGCGCGTGGCGATGTCCCGCGACGACGTCCGGGCGGCGGTGCTGCTGCACGCGTGCGTGCCCCCGGACGAGCTCGGCGGCACCTGGCCGGCGGAGCTGCCCACCCAGGTCCACGGCATGGACGCGGACCCCGAGTTCGCCGACGCCGGCGACCTGGCGGCGGCCCGTGCCCTGGCCGAGGCCTCCGAGCACGTCCGGGTGTACACCTACCCCGGCGACGCGCACCTGTTCTCCGACCCCAGCCTCCCGGCGTACGACGACCTGGCGGCGGGGCAGGTGGTGGACCGGATCCTGACCCTGCTGGACTCCCTCGACGCCCCCGGGGGCCCGACCCCGTGAAGCCGCTGCACCCGATCGCCCTCGGGCTGGTGGTGATCGCGCTGCAGGCCCCGGTGGGCGACCACGACCTGCTCGCGGACCCGGTCGGGTGGCTGCTGGTCCTGATCGGCACCGCGCGGGTCCCGGCTCCGGCCCACCGGCTGCGGCCGGCCCTGGTGGCGGCGGCGCTCGCCGGGGCCGTGAGCGTGGCTCTCTACGTGCCGTCGGTCGGCCGGGCGGTCGTGTCCGGGGACCCGTCGCTGAACTGGGCGGTGAACCTCCCCCAGATCGCCTACGCCCTGCTGGTGTGCCAGGTGCTCGTGGAGATGGCACGGGAGCCCGACCCGAGGGCCGCTCGGTGGCTGCGCACCGCCCAGGGGTTGCAGGTGCTCGTCGCCGTCGGCCCGGTGCTCGTGTTCGGGGCCGACCTCGACCGGCTCGAGGAGCCGACGTACCTCCTCGCGGCCGGTGCGATGCTGCTGCTGATCAGCCTGCTGCTCATCTACGGCAACCGCTCCTGGGCGATGGTGCCCCGACAACGTCATACGCCCGAGGGGTCATAGCCACCGCAGCGTATGACGTCCCGAGCGAGGGGCCGGTACGACGAACGCCCCGGCCGCCGCAGCGACCGGGGCGTCCGAGGTGGACCTGGATCAGACCGGGACGACGTTGAGCTCGACCTCGGCGGTGACCTCGTCGTGCAGCTTGACCGAGACGCGGTGCGGGCCCAGCGCCTTGATCGGGTTGCCGATGATCACGCTGCGCTTGTCGACCTGCTCACCGGTCGCCTCGCCCAGCGCCGTGGCGATGTCGGCCGGGGTGACGGCACCGAACAGCCGCCCGCCCTGGCCTGCCTTCACCGCGACGTTGACCGGCTCGGCCTCGAGCTTGCCCTTGATCTCGGCGGCGTGCGCCTCGTCACGGACCTCGCGCGCCTTGCGAGCGGACTTGATCTGGTCGATCGTCTTCTGGCCACCTCGCGTCCACCGGACCGCGTCGCCGCGCGGGATCAGGTAGTTGCGGCCGTAGCCGTCACGGACCTCGACCACGTCACCCGGCGAGCCGAGGCCGGGGACTTCCTGGTTCAGGATCAGCTTCATCATCTGCGCGACCCTCCTCAGCGACCGGTCGAGGTGTAGGGCAGCAGGGCCACCTCGCGGGCGTTCTTGACCGCCGTGGCCACGTCGCGCTGGTGCTGGACACAGTTGCCGGTCACCCGCCGGGCGCGGATCTTGCCGCGGTCGGAGATGAACTTGCGAAGAAGGGCGGTGTCCTTGTAGTCGACACCGTCCGCCTTCTCCTTGCAGAACTGGCAAACCTTCTTCTTGGGCTTGCGCAACACTGCCTTGGCCATTGTGGTGCTTCCTCTCGGTAAGCCCGGCGCTCGAGCGGCCCCGGAGGGAGCCGTGGCCGGAATGGGTTGGCTGGTTGGTTGCGATCAGGTGGTGCAGGGGTGACTCAGAACGGAGGCTCGTCGGAGCCCACGCCGGGCGTCGCCCACGGGTCGGACTGGCCGCCACCCTGGGGCTGGCCGCCACCGGGGGCGCCCCATCCGCCGCCGCCCTGCTGGGGCTGCTGCGGGGTGGCCCACGGGTCGTCGGCCCCACCGGAGGCACCGCCCCCGCCGTAGCCGCCGCCGTACCCGCCGCCGCCACCCTGGCGGGTGGTCTTGGTGACCTTGGCGGTGGCGTAGCGCAGGCTGGGCCCGACCTCGTCGACGTCGAGCTCGACCACGGTGCGCCGCTCCCCCTCGCGGGTCTCGAAGCTGCGCTGCTTCAGCCGGCCCTGGACCACGACACGGGACCCCTTCACGAGGGACTCCGCGACGTTCTCCGCGGCCTGGCGCCACACCGAGCAGTTGAGGAACAGCGCCTCGCCGTCCTTCCACTCCCCGCTCTGGCGGTCGAAGGTCCGCGGCGTCGAGGCGACCCGGAAGTTGGCCACCGCCGCCCCCGAGGGGGTGAAGCGCAGCTCGGGGTCGTCGGTGAGGTTGCCGACCACCGTGATGACGGTCTCGCCTGCCATGTCAGGCCTCCTTGTTGTCCGTGCCGTTGGTCCCGTGCACTGATCGTTCGCGTCGGGGGCTCACTCTGCCGCGAGCCACCGACAGGGGGAAGAGCTCCGTCCACAGGGGACGGCTCCCCGGGTGGTGGAGCGCCGGCTCAGTGGAGCGCGGGACGCAGCACCTTGGTCCGCAGGACCTGCTCGTTGAGGCGCATCTGGCGGGCCATCTCCTTGACGGTGGCCGGCTCGGCCTGCAACGAGAGCACGACGTAGATCGCCTCGGCGTACTTCTGGATCTCGTAGGCCAGGCGCCGGCGACCCCACACGTCGACGTTGTCGACGGTGCCGCCGTCCTTGCGGATGACCTCGAGGTACTTCTCCAGCTGCTGCGGGACGACTCGTTCGTCGATGCTCGGCTCGAGGATGACCATCACTTCATAGGCACGCAAAGCGGTCTCCACCTCCTCTGGACTCGGCGGCCACGGTCTCTCCGTGGCAGGAGGGCTGTGCGTCACGTGGCGAACCACGCGATCCGGACGGCCCCGACACCACTCCGCGGGTGCTGGCCGGCCGGACCGCACGAGATTACCAGCGGTCCTCCACAGCCCGCGAATCAGCGCTGTCCGCCCCCGTGACCGGCCTCCTAGCCTCGTCTCCGTGGACACCGCCGACGTGCTCGCCCCCGCCCACCGCGAGGTGGCCGGTCGCTACGTGCTCCTCGAGCGGGTCGGGGCCGGCGGCTCGGGGACGGTGTGGTGCGCCTGGGACCGGCTGCGCGAGACCCCGGTCGCGGTCAAGCAGCTCGCCGACCCCGACGGGGACGCCCTCGCCCGCTTCCTGCGGGAGCGGTCCGTGCGGCTCGCCCACCCCCACGTCCTCACCCCCTCCGGCTGGGCCGCCGAGGACGACACCGTGGTCCTGGTGATGGAGCTGGTCCGTGGCGGTTCCGCCGCCGACCTGCTGGCGCGCCACGGCCCCCTCCCCGAGGGGTACGTCGCCCACCTGCTCGCCCAGCTGCTCGACGCGCTGGCCCATGCCCACGCCCACGGCGTCGTGCACCGCGACCTCAAGCCCGCCAACCTGCTGCTGGAGCCGACCGGCATCGGGACGCCGTACCTCCGCCTGGCCGACTTCGGCGTGGCCGGCCTCGTCGACGCCGGCTCCCGGCCCCGCGGGATCGTCGGCACCGACGGTTACCTCGACCCCACCCAGGCGGCCGGTGCGCGTCCGCACCCCACCCAGGACGTGTACGCCGCCGCGCGGGTCGCCCTGCGCCTGCTCGCCGGTGCCCGGGGGGCGGACTGGCAGGAGCTGAGCGCGGCCGCGCCGCGGCTCGCCGGGCTGCTGCCGGCGATGGTCGCCCACGACCCCGCGCACCGCCCCACCGCGGCCGAGGCCGCCGAGGCGCTGCGGGAGCAGCGGATCGCCCTCCGGGGCCCGGACCGGGCGGCCCCGCCACCCGACGTACCCGACCTGCTGCCGGCACACCCGCTCCCGGGCACGCCCGACCGGGAGTCGGTGCTGCCCGCCCGTCGACGGTCCCTCCCGTGGTGGGTCCGGCGCCCTGCGGGACGTGCCCGGACGGCACCGGGCGGGTCCTAGACTCGGGCGCCATGACCGGATCCGTCCCCATCGGGGCCCACGTCGACCAGACCGACCCCGTCGCGGAGGCACGCGCACGGAACGCTCCGCTGGTGCAGTTCTTCCTCGGCGACCCGCAGGGCTACCAGGGACCGGAGATCCGCTACCCGGGCGGCGCCGCGGCCCTGCGGTCCGCGGCCGAGGAGGCCGGGGTGGACCTCTACGTCCACGCGCCCTACATCATCAACGTCGCCACGACGAACAACCGGATCCGGATCCCGA
>CAZRKV010000140.1:0-7230 GCA_964600305.1 uncultured Nocardioides sp.
TGCCGGACCTGACCAGCGACAACCGGCAGCGCCGGGAGATGGCCGAGCGGATGGCCCTCAACGCCCCGATCCAGGGGTCGGCGGCCGACATCATCAAGATCGCGATGCTCCGGGTCGACCGGGCGATCGAGGAGGCCGGGCTGCGCTCGCGGATGCTGCTGCAGGTCCACGACGAGCTGGTCCTGGAGGTGGCGCCGGGGGAGTGCGAGCAGCTGGAGGAGCTGGTCTGCCGCGAGATGGGCCGCGCCGCCGAGCTCGACGTGCCGCTCGACGTGTCCGTGGGCACCGGCCGAAGCTGGCACGAGGCGGCCCACTGAGCCGGCGTACGACGCCGCCGGGGGCTCAGCCGGCCACGGCGTCGGCTCGGCGGGAGCGCGGGCCGCGCGCGGCCACGGCCAGGAGCACGAGCAGCACCGTCGCGTAGGTCGCGGCGACCCCCTGCACCAGGCTGGTGCCGGAGTCGACGAGCAAGGCGATCGCCACCACCGCGGGAACGCCCGACCACAGCACCAGCACCGAGGGGCCGTGTTGGCGAGCCACCACCTCGTAGACCATGAGGTGCACCATCGCCAGCAGCGTCCCCAGGGTCGCGAACAGCCACAGGTGGTCGCGCATCGCGGCGTACTCCGCGCCGCCGATGAAGACCACGGCGAGCCGGTCGAGCGCGAGGGTCCCGAGGACGGCGGCGACCCCGATGACGGAGACGATCGCGAGCCCCTTGAGCCAGGTGTGGGTGCGTGAGCCGGTCGCGGCCATCCGGGGGAAGGTGACGATGGAGACGAACTGGGGCAGGAAGAGCACGGCCTTGGTGAGGATCAGGCCGCCCGCGTAGAGCCCGGCCTCCCGGGGCTCGAGGAGGGCCCGGGCGAGGACCACGTCCAGGTTGGACAGCGCGAAGAAGGCCAGCAACGCGTGGGAGTTGCCGGTGATCTCGCGGAGCACGGCGCCACCGCGGCGCCGCACCTCGGCTCGCTGCTGGCGGGGGCCGACGTGGCCGAGGGCGAGGGCGCCGACCAGGGGTGGCAGCCAGGCGCCCAGGGCCACGCCGAGCATGCCCGCGAACGCACTGGGGGAGACGAGGATCGCGGCCACGCCGAAGACCACGCGTCCCAGGCCCATCCCGACGTAGATGCCGCCCAGGGGCAGCCAGCGCTCCTCGCCCTGGAGGACGCCGGCGTAGCCGCCCATGAGCGTGAGGGGTACGGCGGTCGCGGCCACCAGGACCGCTGCCCACCAGCGGTCGAGGGCGAGCGCCCAGGCGATCACCGGCGTCAGGGCCAGGCAGAGGAGGCCGAGGGCTACCGCGGAGCGGATCGTGGCCGACATGATGCCGCCCTCGATCTCCACGCGATGGTCCGGCGCCGCCGCCACCCGGCGGGCGCCGGTCGCCTGCAGGCCCAGGGAGACCACGTTGACGACCAGGAGCAGGCCCATCAGGCTCGCGAGGGCGCCGTACTCGCTGGGGCCCAGCAGGCGGGCGGCCAGGATGGTGAAGCCGTAGGTGGCGACGTTCATCACGCCCATCGCCACGGCGATGCCCGCTCCGCCGCGCAGGAGACCCCGCAGCGACCCCGTCGAGTCCTGCTTCACCCGGCGGAGCCTATCGGCGGACCGGTGCGGCACCGCATCGTGGCCGGGCGAGACACTACGGTGCACTGGCGAAGGGCGGTGGCGGATGCGTGACGGCTGGTGGCTGACGGGGTGGGCCACCGCACTCGTCGTGCTCCTGCTGTGGCCCGCGCTCGGGGTCGGGTACGTGCTCTCCTACGACATGGTCTGGGTCCCCGACCTCTCGGTGGGCCGGGACGCGCTCGGGGTCTCGACCGCGCTCCCGCGGGCGGTGCCGTCCGACCTCGTGGTGGGGCTCCTCGACGAGGTCGTCCCGGGGGTCGTCCTGCAGAAGCTGGTGCTGGTCGTGCCGCTGGTGGCCGGAGCCGTCGGGGCGGCGCGGTTGGTCCCGCAGGTGCCCCTCGCGGCCCGGTCGGCCGTGGTGACGCTGTGGATCTGGAACCCCTTCGTGGTGGAGCGGCTCGGCATCGGCCACTGGCCGGTTCTGGTCGGGTACGCCGTGCTCCCGTGGCTGCTGCTCGCGACCCGGGAGGCACGGGCCCGAGATCGTCTGCCACCACGACTGGGGGTGCTGCTCCTCCTGGGCAGCCTCAGCCCGAGCGCCGGGCTGGCCAGCGTGGTGGTGGTGCTCGCGTTCGGGGCGAAGCGGGGGTGGCTGCTGCTGAGGCTGGCTGTGCTCGCGCTGGGGGTGAACCTGCCGTGGATCGTCTCCGGGGTCCTGCACCGGGGCGCTGCCACGTCCGACGGCCGTGGGGCCGGCGTGTTCGCCCTCGCCTCGCCCGGCTCCGTGCCGGAGCCGCTCGTGGCCCTGGGGCTCGGGGGGATCTGGAACCTGGAGGTGGTCCCGGGGTCGCGTGCCGGGCCGCTCGCCTGGGCCTGGCTGCTGGCCCTGGCCCTGATGGTGCTGATCGGGCTGCGTCCGTGGTGGCGGGCCACGCCGGCCCGGGAGCGGGCCGGCCTGCTGGGGTGCTGGGGCGCCGGCTGGATGCTGGCGGTCCTGCCGTGGGCCCTGCCCGGCCCGATGGCGTGGTTCGTCGAGCACGTCCCGGGCGGTGGGCTGCTGCGGGACAGCACCCGGCTCCTGGGACTGTGCGCCCCGCTGCTCGTGGTGTTGGTCGCGCACGGGACGGCCCGTGTCCTGGACCGGCTGGCTCCGGTCGCCCGGGTCGGTGCGGCGGCGGCCCTGGTGCTGTTCCCGGTGGCCGTGCTGCCGGACGCGTCAGCGGGGGCGGGGGGCCACCTGGTGGCGACCGACTACCCCGCCGAGTACGACGAGCTGCGGGACCGGGTCGGCGACGCCGGGGGAGCGGCGGTCCTGGTGCTGCCCTTCGAGAGCTATCGCGCGCCGGGCTGGAACGGGGGCCGGAAGGTGCTGGATCCCGTCCCGCGCTACCTCGAGGCCGAGGCCCTCGTGTCCGACACCCTGGTCGTGTCGGGGCGGGAGATTCCGGGGGAGGACCCCCGGGCGGCCCGGGCCGCGACCGCTCTCGACCTCTCCGACCCACGGGATCGGGCGCAGGAGCTGGCCGGCTTGGGGGTGGGGCTCGTCCTGGTGGACCACGAAGCGTCCGGCGAGGTCCCGGAGGTCCCCGGTGATCGGCTCCACGAGGGAGAACACTTCACGGCGACCCGCCTCTCCGGGGTCGAGAGCCCCCGGGTCCCGACGGCGTGGTGGTGGGCCATGGGGACGGCCTGGCTGCTCTACGGCGTCGCGGTGATCTCCCCTATCGTGGGTGCCAGGCCTACTGGGGAGTAGTGCTAAGGTTGCCGCGTACCTTGAGGGAGGGCCATCAGTGGGAAACAGCATCGTGGGCGCCATCGCAGCACTCGTCGTGGGAGCCGGCGTGGCCGGCGCGTCGATCTTCGGCCTGGTCAACAGCCAGACCGGCACGTCCGGTCCGTCGCCGGCCGACGCCAACGACCCCGTCGTGGAGTACGGCACCACCAACGAGTGACGGCCGTAGCGCCGGGCCCTGCTGACCTCACTCGCCCTCGGGGTCCTGTGCGGCCACTCTGACGCCGAAAAGGGCCTGGGTGACCACGTGGGCGAACGACGCCTGGGCCCGGTCCCACGAGTAGTCGTGACTCATCACGTGGGCACCGTCGCCGAGTCGGCGGCGTAGTTCCTCGTCCCGCAGGAGCCGGGCCAGCTCGGCCGTGAACTCGGCCTGGTCCTCGACCAGGAGTCCGGAGCGATCGTGCTGGATCGACTCCCGGGTGCCACCCGCCGACCGGTAGGCCAGGGTCGGGGTCCGGTGCATCCCCGCCTCGCCGACGACCAAGCCCCACCCCTCCTTGAGGGAGGGGAGCGCCAGGACCCACCCGTTTCCGTAGCAGGCGTGCTTGGTGGTCTCGTCCACGTGACCCGTGAAGGACACCATGTCGTCGGCCCCGTGGTCCGCGGCGTACTGGCGCAGGGTCGGCCCCCACCACCCGTCGCCGACCACGTTCAGCCGGAGGTCCGGGAACTCCGCCCGGAGCTCGACGACCGCGTCGATGGCGTGCTCGACCTGCTTGTGCGGGACCAGCCGGCCCACCGTCACGACCGTGGGCCACACGGCCTTCGGGGCGCGCTCGGCCAGCACCGGGTCGGTGCCGTTGTGCACCACGGCCATGCGTCCCCGGTCGACGCCGAGGCGGGCCAGCTCGTCGCGGGTCGCCCGCGAGACCGCGATGTACTGGCAGGACCGGTAGAGGCGGGGGGCGAGCCAGCGCTCGATCCACCAGCCGACCCGGCCCACCAGTCCGGGATAGACCACCGGCCACTGCTCCTTGTGGACGTGGTGGACCAGCACCACCACCGGAGCCCGGGTCACCAGCCGGCTGAAGAACGGCAGGCCGTTCTGCACGTCCACCACGAGGTCCACGGGACCGAAGCGCCCGCGCAGCAGCCCGAGCATGCCGTGCAGGTAGACGGTCGTCTTGGAGCCGGCGCGCACGAAGCGCACTCCCCGGCGCACCTCCTCGGCCGGTGCCCGGTCGTGGGCAGCGCAGAAGACCGTGACCCGGGCCCCACGGGCCACGAGGCCCTCGGCCATCTTCTCGAGGTAGTGCTCGGCCCCGCCGCCCTCCGGGTTCTGGGAGTCACGCCAGCTCAGGAAGACGACGTGGCGCCCCTCCAACGCCGTGTCGTGCACGTGGCCAACTTACCGGTAACTTGCGCGACCAACGACCCGGCCCGTTGGGTAGGGTCATCGTGTGCCGAGCTCCTCGACCCCGCGCCAGCCCTCGTGGCGGGCCTCGTGGGCCCGGTCGGTCCGGCTGCTGCGTGAGTTCCGCGTCGAGCAGACCGATCCCGCGCGCTTCTACGGCGCCCTGGCCGAGGACTCGGTCGGACAGCTCGGCCGGTACGCCGACCTGCAAGGTCGCCTCCTGCTGGACGTGGGCGGCGGGCCCGGCTACTTCCGGGAGGCCTTCGAGCGCGCGGGAGCGACGTACCTCTCCCTGGACGCCGACGTCGGTGAGCTCGCCGGGGCGGGCGACATCCATTCGGGCACGGTGATCGGGAGTGGGATGCAGCTGCCCTTCGCGTCCGGGGCGGTGGACGTGTGCTACTCGTCGAACGTGCTGGAGCACGTGCCCGACCCGTGGCGGATGGCCGACGAGATGGTGCGGGTGACCCGGCCCGGTGGCCTGGTCTTCCTGAGCTACACGCTCTGGTTCGGTCCATGGGGTGGCCACGAGACCGCGCCCTGGCACTACCTCGGGGGACACCGTGCCCGACGGCGCTACCGGCGGCGCCACGGGCACGAGCCGAAGAACCGGTACGGCGAGTCGCTCTTCCCGGTCACCGCGTCGGCGGGGCTGCGCTGGGCGCGGACCCAGACCGGTGCCGACGTGGTCGCCGCCGTCCCGCGCTACAACCCGAGCTGGACCTACTGGATGCTGCGCGTACCCGGTCTCCGAGAGGTGGTGACGTGGAACCTGGCCCTGGTGCTGCGCAAGCGGTGACCGAGTCGCGCGAGGCGGGAGCACGGACGTGGCTCCGGATCGTCGCGGGGTGCGCGCTCCTGACGGGGCTGGCCTTCGTCCAGGACCCCGGCTTCCTGGTCGCCGACACCAAGTTCGACCTGGTCGAGGATCCCGCCGGCTTCCTGTCCCGCGCCCTGCACCTCTGGGACGACCAGGGGACGTTCGGGCAGCTGCAGAACCAGGCCTACGGCTACCTGTGGCCGATGGGGCCCTTCTTCCTGCTGGGGGACCTCGTCGGTCTCCCCGGCTGGGTGGTGCAGCGGCTCTGGATCGCGCTGGTGATGTGCGTGGCCTTCACGGGGGCCGCGCGCCTGGCCAGGGCCATGGGCGTGCGCTCGGACCTGGCGCGGTTGGTCGCTGCCTTCGCCTATGCGACGTCCCCCCGGATGCTCAGCACCCTGGGTCCGATCTCGATCGAGGCCTGGCCCAGTGCGCTGGCTCCCTGGGTGCTGCTGCCCCTCGTCATCGGTGCGAGTCGCGGCTCACCTCGCCGCATGGCGATGCTGTCCGGGCTCGCGATCGCGATGGTCGGCGGAGTGAACGCGGCGGCGACCTTCGCCGTGATCCCGCTGGGCGCGATCTGGTTGCTCACCCGGAGCCCGGGCCCCCGTCGCCGGGCGCTGATGCTCTGGTGGCCCCTCTTCACGGCGGTGGGCACGTTCTGGTGGCTGCTGCCCCTCTTCGTGATGGGGGCCTACAGCCCGCCCTTCCTGGACTTCATCGAGTCCGCCTCGGTCACGACGTTCCCCACGACGCTCTTCGACGCCCTGCGGGGCACCACGGCCTGGGTCCCGTACGTCGACGACAGCTGGCGGGGCGGCAACGAGGTGATCACCCAGGGTTACCTCGCCCTCAACAGCGGCCTGGTGATCATGCTCGGGCTCGTCGGCATCCTCCTCCGCAGTACCCCGCACCGTCAGTTCCTGCTCATCGGGGCCGGGGTGGGACTGCTGATGGTCACCCTGGGACACACGGGGGCGGTCCAGGGGTGGTTCGCCGAGCCGGTGGCATCGGCGCTGGACGGGGTCCTGGCCCCGCTCCGCAACGTCCACAAGTTCGACCCCGTCGTACGTCTGCCCCTGGTCCTCGGACTGGCGTGGCTGCTCGAGGCTGCGGTCGGCGGTACCGGGGAGGCGCGGCCGGGGTCCGGTCAGCCCGCGGGGACCCTCGAGTCGAGGACCCACTACCCCGTGGTCGGGCTCGCCGTGCTGGGGGTGGCGGGGGCCTCGCTGCCGCTCGTGACGGGTGGGATCGCTCCGGCGGGCGGCACCCTGGCGGTGCCGGACTACTGGGAGGAGGCGGCCGACTGGGTCGACGAGCGGGCCGGAGACTCGGTGTCGCTACTCGCCCCGGGGTCCGGTTTCGCCGACTATCGCTGGGGCGCGCCCAGGGACGAGCCGTTCCAGTACCTCCTCGACTCCAGGTGGGCGGTTCGCAACGCCGTCCCCCTGACCCCGCCCGGGACCATCCGGATGCTGGACGCGGTGGAGGAGAGACTCGCGCAGGGGCAGCCGTCGGAGGGTCTCGGGCGGCACCTGCGTCGTGCCGGCGTCCGGTACGTCGTGGTCCGCAACGACCTCGAGCCCGCCGGCGACGCGCCCGACCCGGTCCTGGTGCACTCGGCGATCCAATCGTCACCCGGCCTGAGCCGGGTGGCCACCTTCGGGCCGGACGTCGGCGGTGAGCCGG
>CAZRKV010000141.1:0-7223 GCA_964600305.1 uncultured Nocardioides sp.
AGCAGCCCGGACACCCCGAAGAAGCCTGCCCAGCCTTCGCTGTCGATCCGTCGTCGGGTCCCCGCGGCCGTGGCGCAGCACCTGCATGCCTCGGCGGCCGACAACCCCGGGGCGACGTCACCGTCACCGGTGGACTACCTCGCAGCGCCCTTCGACCTGGGCGCTCGGAAGGCGGCGGTCATCAAGGCCCCGGTCACCGGCGGCCGATGGGTGGCGATCAACGGGCTGGGCGGTGTCTCCGGGGCGCACCGGGGCGCCGTCCAGTCGGTGGCCGGGCAGCTCTACGACGCCCAGCGCTTCGCCATCGACTGGATGCTGCTCGGCGAGGACGGCTCCCTGGCCTCCGGCGACCCGGGCGAGGTCACCAGCTACCACTGCTACGGCCAGCCCGTTCATGCGGTCGCCGACGGCACCGTCACCGAGGTGCTGGACGGCCTGCCGACCAGCCGCCGGGAACGTTGCCGGACCCGGCCGACATCACGCTGGAGACCGTGGACGGCAACCACGTCATCCTCGAGATCGGCGACGGGGTGTATGCCTTCTACGCCCACTTGGGCCGGGGCAGCGTCAGTGTCGCCGAGGGCGACCGGGTCACGGCCGGCCAGCAGATCGGCACCCTCGGCAACTCGGGCAACACCTCGGCCCCGCACCTCCACCTGCACCTGATGACCCGCTCCTCGGCGCTGGTCGCAGACTCGATCCCCTACGGGCTCGACGCGTTCACCCTCGAGGGACGCCTGGACGAAGAGACCTGGTCCGCCACCGACGACCTGGCCGGACCCTGGGACGTCCACCCGGTCGACGACCCCGGAGGACGGTCCTCCCAGCTGCCGCTCGACCTCAGCGTCGTCACGTTCCCCAGCCCCTGAGTTCCGCATCGAGCGGTCAGGTGCTGCCGGAGGGTCGGCCGCTCCGGAGCATCTTGGTGTGGGGCGTCCAGACAGCGCGGCCCTCGCCACCGGCGACACCGGTGCAGGTGGCGGCGACCCGGGGCGGGAGGTCGGTTTACGTCTTCGTCACCGACGTGTGAGTGAACTGTGAGCCGGGTCTGGTGGCCTCGTGCCATGAGGTTCACAGGTATGACCACCGCCCCGTCCGTCAGCAGATGTCGTGGCTCCGCCGGCTCCCTCGCCGTGCTGGGCACGGGGACGATTGCACTCACCCTGGGCCTGTTGGGCCCGGCCCACGCCGCCGAGGACGACGTGGAGATCACGGCCGACGGCAGCTCCTCCGCGGCGTACGTCGTCGAGGGGGACGACGTCTCCTTGACGTGGGCCGTCAGTGATGCCGCCTCTTCCCACCAGGCCTTCGGGTTCCCGACCTCGCAGGCGCTCCTGTAGCAGATCAACGACGCCAGGACCGGCTCCCTGGTTGCCGGGGCTTGGTCGTCTGCGCACCACCAGTTCCACATGCGGGCGTTCGACGAGACCGGCGAGGTCCTCGACCGAGACCGGGTCTCCATCTACGTCGCTCCACGCGTCTCGGCGCAGTCGACCGAGTGCGAGACGCTCACGTTCACCGTGGGCAGCAGCAGCTTCGACGGCTTGCAGACCCAGGTCACCCATCCCGACCAGCAGGGCGCAGCCAGCACGGTGACGCTCACTTCCACGAGTGGGGAATCGGATGCACCCCCGGACGCGCACACCGTGCGGGTTCCGCCCGGACCCGTGGCCTGGACCGGCGAGACGAGCTTCGACCAGGACGGTGCCGGCCCGGTCGAACAGGCCGGTACGGTCCAAGTGGCCCCCTGCGAGGAGCCCGAGCCGACCCCGGAGACCACCACGGAGCCGGGCCCCGACCCCGAGTCGAGTCCCGACCCGGAGCCGGTGGCCGAGCCGGGGCCCGAGCCACGGGTGAGTACGTCGGACGGTGTCACGGCCACGGCGGAGCCGCCTGCGGAGTCGGTGCCCCATCCGACCGTGGCCCCTGACGCCGGCCGGTGATCCGCTGGTGACCGTCCGGGGGTGGCGTTGGCCGACCGTGGTCATGGCCGCGGTGGTGGTGGTGCTTGTGGCGGCGGTGCTGGTGGCCGGACGGGGGCCGGCGACCAGCGGCGCGGGGGCGCGGTACCCGGACGGTGGCGGCCGGAGTGACTGGTCGGCGGTGACGGGACCGGGGCCAGCCGCCTCGCCCTCCTCGGCTCCGCGGCGGCGTGCCGCGATCCGTGACGTGGGGTCACCGCAGCGGTTGCGGGTCCCCTCGATCGGGGTGAGCGCGCCCGTGGTGGCGTTGGGGACTTCGGCCGACGGGTCGCAGCAGGTGCCGGCGACCCTCACCGAGGCCAGCTGGTGGCGGCACGGCCCCCCACCCGGGTCGCCGGGCGCGACGGTGCTCGCAGGGCACACCGCGCGGGAGGCTGACGGGGTCTTCGACGACCTGGGTGAGCTGGCTCGCGGCGACCGGTTCCGGATCAAGGGCTCGGACGGCACGGTCACCTACGAGATCACCCGTACCCGCGAAGTCCCGGTCGAGGACTTCGCGGACCATGCTGCGCAGATCTACCGCGACACGGGGCCCTCCGGGGCGGTGCTGATGACCTGCAGCTCGTGGGACGGGGTCGACTACGCGACCACCACTGTGGTGTGGGGGCGTGCCGTGGCCTCGCAGCCGTAGCTCGCCGGGGCGGCCACGCGGCGCTCGGCATACCGGGGAGGTTGTCCACATGTCCGCGTGGTGTGGGTTCAGGTGTAGTAGGTGGCGATGAGTTGGCCGTCGAGCTCGTGGACGGTCACGGGGACGTCGTAGACGGCTTCGAGGACGTCGGGGCGCATCACCTGTGTGGGGTTGCCGTGGGCGACCACTCGCCCGTCGCGCATGGCCACGATGGTGTCGGCGTAACACGAGGCGATGTTGAGGTCGTGCACGACGAGGACCACGGTTCGCTCCAGCGCGCTGGCGGCGCTGCGCAGTCGGCGCATCATCGCCACGGCGTGCTTGAGGTCGAGGTTGTTCAGTGGTTCGTCGAGGAGCACGAAGTCGGTGTCTTGGCTCAGCACCATCGCCACGAACGCCCGTTGGCGTTGTCCGCCGGAGAGCTGGTCGAGGAACCGGTCTGCGTAGGGGGTCAGGTCGAGGTGTTCCAGGGCTTGGTCGACGTGTGCGAGGTCTGCGGGGCCGGGGCGTCCTTGGGAGTGGGGGTAGCGGCCGAAGGTGACGAGGTCGCGGACGGTGAGTCGGATGTCGAGGTGGTTGTCCTGGCGCAGGATGGCCAGTCGGCGGGCCAGCTGGTCTCCGGGGGTGGTTGCCACGTCGAGTCCGTCGACGGTGGCCCGGCCGCCGTCGGCGTGGAGCAGGCGTCCGATGAGGGTCAGCAGCGTGGACTTGCCGGCGCCGTTGGGCCCGATCAGGGCGGTCACCCCGCCGCGGGGCAGGTCGATGGTGACGTCGTCGACCACGACGTGGGGTCCGTAGCGCTTGGTGAGGCTTTCGGTGCGGATGCCCGCACCGGTGGGTTTGGCACGAGTGGTGGCGCGGCGCAGCTGGGCGAGGAGGCTCATGCGAGGTTCCTTCGGGATCGGTGCAGGATCAGGGCGAGGAAGGTCAGTCCGCCGAGGAACTCGATCACCACCGACAGGGTGGTGGTGACCTGGAGGACCCGTTCGAGCAGGAACTGCCCACCGACCAGGGCGACGACGGCGGCCAGGGCCGCCAGCGGGAGCACGACGGCGTGTCGGTGGGTGCCGGCGAGCTGGTAGGCGATGTGGGCGACCAGCAGGCCGAAGAATGTGACGGGGCCGACCAGGGCGGTCGACACCGAGACCAGGACGGCGACCAGCACGAGTACCCGGGTGGTCTCCCGGCGGTGGTCGACGCCCAGATTGGTCGCGACGCCGGGCCCGAGGGCGAGGACGTCGTAGACCCGGAGGCGGCGGATCACGAGCACGGTGACGGCCGCGACCACGGCGGTGGCCACCCACACCAGGTCCTCGTCGACGGTGGCGAAGGAGGCGAAGAGCAGGTTCTGCAGGACTTGGAACTCGCTGGGGTCGATGAGCCGCTGCAGCAACCCGGTGATGCTGCGGAACATGGTGGCGAAGACCAGCCCGACGAGCACCAGCACGTGCAGCTCGTAGCGTCCTCCGGCGAAGAGCCACCGGAAGAGCGTGAGCGCGAAGGCGATCATCACCAGCGCCTCGATCAGGAACTGCAGCCGCGGGTCGGTGTCGCGGAAGAGCTGGGCGGAGAAGAAGAACACCACCGCGGTCTGGATCAGGATGTAGAGGGCGTCGAACCCCATCAGTGCGGGGGTGAGGATCCGGTTGCCGGTGACGGTCTGGAACAGCACGGTCGAGACCGCGACGGCCCAGGCGACGACGACCAGGGCCACCAGGCGGGTCACCCGCAGCGGCACCACGAGCCCGGCGTACCCGCCGGTGTCGGCCAGGAGGAAGCCGGCCACGGCGAGGACCGCGAGAACGGCGGCGATGCCGACGCGGACGGGAGGCGGCACGCGGCGACGTCGCCGGGCGGCGGAGGCGGCCGGGGCGGTGCGGACCTCAGGCGGGGGCACGGGCCGGCCTCCGCAGCAGCAGGTACAGGAAGAAGGCTGAGCCGAGCACACCCATCACGGTCCCGATCGGGATCTCGTAGGGGTAGCGGACCAGCCGACCGAGGATGTCGCAGACCAGCACCAGGGCGGCACCGAGCAGCGCCACCCAGGGGATGCTGCGGCGGGCGTTGTCGCCGAGCAGGCCACTGACGATGTTGGGAACCACCAGGCCCAGGAAGGGGACCACCCCGACGGTGACGACCACGACGGCGCTGACCACCGACACGATCCCCAGCCCCGTGGCCAGCACGCGCCCGTGGGCCAGCCCGACGTTGGTGGCGAAGGACTCGCCGAGCCCGGCGACGGTGAACCGGTCGGCGGCGACGTAGGCCAGCACGGTCAGCAGGCCCACCAGCCAGAGCATCTCGTAACGCCCCCGGGTCACCCCGGAGAAGTCGCCGGTCATCCAGGTGCTCAGGGTCTGCAGGAGGTCGAACCGGAAGGCGAGGAAGGTGGTGACCGACGCGATCACCCCGCCGAGCACCAGCCCTGCGACCGGCACCAGGACGGTCTGCTGCACCGGCAGGCCGCGGACCACCCGCAGGAACAGCCAGGTGCCCAGCAGCGCGAACACCGCCGCGACCACCATCTTGACCATCAGCGGCGCCCCCGGGGCCAGGAGCGTCACCACCACCAGGCCCAGCCCGGCCGCCTCGGTGGTGCCGACGGTGCTGGGCTCGACGAAGCGGTTGCGCACCAACAGCTGCATGAGCAGGCCGCACACCGCCATCGCCGTCCCCGCTAGCACCAGCGCCACGGTGCGGGGGAACCGGGAGACCCACACGACCTGCCTGGCCTCCGCGTCCGCGCCCCAGGGGAGGAAACCGGAAGGGGAGACCTCGGAGACGCCCACGAGCATGCTCACCACCGCGAGCACGAGGACGCCGCCGGCGCCCGCCCCGAGCCGGGTCACCGGTTCACTCCAGGCTCTGCTCGACCTCGGTGATCACCGTGTCGAGCGCGGTGAGGCCGCCGACGACGATGTACCAGGCCGTGGGGTCGACGTAGGTGACGTTGCCCTCCTGCCACGCCGTGGTGGCGGCGACCAGGTCGTTGTCGAGGATCTGCTCGGCGGACTGGCCGGTCTCGCCGATCGCGGCGTCGCGGTCCACCACGAACGCCCGGTCCGGATCGGTCTCGCGGAGGAACTCGAAGGAGACCGCCTCGCCGTGCCGGGTCTCCTTGTCACCCAGCTCACCGGTGGCGGGCTCGAGCCCGAACACGTCGTGCACGAACGCGAAGCGGGAACCGGTGGAGTACGCCGTCACCTCACCGGCACTGGTCAGCAGGACCAGCGCGTCACCAGCGCCTTCGGCCCGTTCCCGGACCGCCGCGATGCGCTCCTGGTAGCCGGTGAGGATCTCCTCGGCCCGGTCCTCGGCGCCGAAGATCGTGGCCAGGGCCGCCACGTTGTCCTCGACGCTGTCGAGGTAGTTCGACTCATCGACCGAGATGTCGATGACCGCGGTGTCCTCGAACGCGTCCGCGAGGGTGTCGTACATGGCCGAGGAGCGGCCACCCACGATGATCAGGTCCGGCTCGGTCGCCGGGATCGCCTCCAGGTCGGGCTCGAACAGGTCGCCGACGTTCGCGTACTCCTCGGACTCGTACTCCGCCAGGTAGTCGGGGATCGCCCCCTTGGCGACCCCGACGACAGCGTCTCCGGCACCGAGCGCCTCCACGGTGTCCAGCACCCCCATGTCGTAGACCAGGACGCGCTCGGGGTCGGTAGGCACCTGCTGCTCCCCCCGGGAGTCGGTGACCGTGACGGTCTGGGCAGGTTCGGAAGCGCTGCGGGCGTCACCCCCGCAACCGGACAGCGCGAGCAGACCGGCAGCCGTGGCAGCAAGCGCGGGAGCAGCGCGGAGCAGGGAGGCCATGGGAACTCCGTTCAGTTGGCATGGGCAAGTGAGGTTAGGCGAACCTAAACTAGCACCTGTTGAGCGGTCACCGTGCGGGCCGCCCGGTCGGCCACACCGCTGGAGTCGCAACGGGCCCCGCTCCCAGGCCTACACCGCCCACTGCAGCAGCCGGGGGCGGTTGATCCCCCACAGGCCACCGAGGAACAGCGCCTCGAGGATCGGCAGGTGGCCGAAGCGGCGGGTGATCGGCTCCTCGAGCGGTGCGGCACCGAGCTGGAAGCGGACGAAGGTGATCGCGAGGACTGCCATGCCCAGCCTCAAAGCACCTACGAAGATTCCGGCGGGAATTCGCAACGAACCGGAGCCTGAGCGCGTGGCTGTGTGGGGGGCCGGCCGCGCCCGCTGTCTCCTCCACCCGCATGGTCGGCGGCCCCGCGTGCACCTCCCTGGGGAGTTGTTCACGGGCGACGTGAAGCGCCCCCGTCGGCTCAGGGTGGCTGGGCTCGACGGGGCGCTGTGAGGGTGGCCGGCCTTCGGGGCGCTGCCCGAGGAGGGGGGCTCTCGGGACGGGAGGGGGCCGACCAGCAGATGATTCTTCCACGACCTACCTGCCCGCGAAAGGGTGACTGATGAGTAGATCAATGTGAACTGGATCGCCCGCTACTGGTACTCGGCGGCGCTCGGTCGGCAGTTGTACGAGACCTGGCGACACTGCCCCCTGGTTGCCCTAGCCTGCCGACGGGAGCCCGTGCTCGGGATGGGCGGCCCGTCCTGCCCGCACCACAGCAAGGAGCCACCCGTGAGCGATGCCC
>CAZRKV010000142.1:0-5144 GCA_964600305.1 uncultured Nocardioides sp.
CGAACACCTCCAGCATCCCGGCGTTCTTGTTGCCCAGGGCGAACTCGACGGCCCGGTACTGCCAGGACTGGAACCCGCTGGCCTGACCCAGGACGCCGCGGAACTCGGTGTACTCGCTGGGAGTGAGGGTGGCCAGGACCGACCACTGCTCGGTGAGGGTGCGCTGCACGTGCTTGACCCGGGCGATGTTCTTCAGGGCCACGCCGAGGTCGTCGGCCCGGATGGACCGGCACGCCGCCTCGAGCTCGTGCAGCACCAGCTTGAGCCACAGCTCGGTGGTCTGGTGCTGGACGATGAACAGCAGCTCGTCGTGGTGCTCGGGGTCGCTCAACGGGCGCTGGGCCGACAGCAGCGTGGGCAGGTCGAGATAGCCGCCGTAGCTCATCCGATCCGAGAAGTCCCGGACGACGGTCTCCTCGATGGCGCGGGTGTTCTCGTCGACCCCGGCTCGGTCCTCAGGCATCAGGCTCCTCCCGCGGGCCACGCTACTGCCCTGCAGCCCTGCCCCGGCGGACCACACCGAACTTTCTGGTTGCACAACCGGAAAGTGGTCGCCTAATGTTTCCAACATGGAAACCGGACACGACCCCCAGGGCTTCGGGCGCGACCAGGCGGTCGCCGCGATGCGGGAGGCCGAGCGAGCCGCCGCCGCCCCGTACCTCGCCTACCCGGGGCTGCCCTGGTGGTACCCCGCGGCGGCCGGGGCCTGGTTCGCCGCCATGCTGCTCGCGCTCGTCCGGGTGGGGGCGGACGGGGCGGGCGCCCGCAACACCCTCGCCATCGGCCTCCTCCTCGCGATCGAGGTCGGCTTCTTCCTGTGGCTGCAGCGGAGCCACGGTGCGATGCCGTGGCCCGGGGTCGGCAGTCCGCCCGCGGAGATCGGTCGACTGTGGAGGTGGTGGTTCATCGGGTGCGCCGTGGTGCTGATCGGGGTGGCCCTGACCTGGTGGCTGGCCGGGTGGGCCGCCGCTGCGGTGGCGACGTTCGTGCTGACGACCGGTGGTATCGCCTGGTACGAGCGGGCCTACCAGGCCGCCGCGGCGGTCGTGAGGGACCGGCTCGCATGATCGACGGCCTCGACCCGGTCATCCACGCACCCAAGCGGCTCGGCGCCATGGCGATCGTGGCGAACGCGCCCCACGCCTCGTTCGCCTTCCTGCGCGAGCACCTCGGCGTCAGCGACTCCGACCTCTCCAAGCAGATGTCGGCCCTGGAGGCCGCCGGCTACGTCAGCTCGTCGAAGTCCGGACGGGGCCGGGGGTCCCGCACCACCTTCTCCATCACCCGCGCCGGGCGACGCGCGTACGACGCGCACCGGTCCGCCCTCACCGCCCTGCTCGAGCACGCACCGGCGCCGGAGGACCCCGCCGGATCCGGCTCCCGGACGAAGCCACGGCCGGCCCCGGGCCACTGACCCGCCCCGGGTCAGCGGGAGCGGTCCACGAACGCCCGCACTGCCGCGGCGTGGTCGTCGGTGTGGTGGGCCAGGGCCTGCATGGTCGCGCTGAGCTCGAGCACCTCAGGGAGCGAGCGCTGCTGGGACTCGTGCAAGAGCTTCCGGGCCATGCGCACGGCGTGGGGTGGGTTCTTGGCGACCCGCTCGGCGAGCGCCGTGGCCTCGCTCAGCAGGTCGTCCGGCGCGACGACCCGGGACACCAGCCCCCACTCGAGCGCGGTGGCCGCGTCGACCCGGTCCCCGGTCAGGACCATCTCGGCCGCCCGGGCCGGACCGATGGCCCGGGTCAGCAGCCAGGCCCCGCCGTCACCGGGGATGATCCCGAGCTGGACGAAGCTCTCGGCGAACCAGGCCCGCTCGGAGGCGATGCGCAGGTCGCACATCATCGCCAGGTCGCACCCGGCCCCGACGGCCGGCCCGTTGACCGCCGCGACGAAGGGCACCTCGCAGTCCCGCATCGCCAGCGGGATCTGCTGGATCCCGTGGCGGTATCCGTTGCGCAGCGAGTAGGGGTCG
Source organism: uncultured Nocardioides sp. (assembly GCA_964600305.1). Classification (GTDB taxonomy): domain Bacteria; phylum Actinomycetota; class Actinomycetes; order Propionibacteriales; family Nocardioidaceae; genus Nocardioides. Next base: position 1,973 of record CAZRKV010000142.1, read on the forward strand.
CCGGCGAACATGCCCGTGCGGTCGGCCATCTCGCGGACGTTGCCCCCGGCGGAGAACGCGCTCCCGGCGCCGGTGAGCACGACGCAGCGCACGTCGGGGTCGCGGTCGACCCGGGCGGTGTGGTCGATGAAGGCCGACACCACCTCCGGGCCGGAGATCGGGTTGCGCTGGTCGGGCAGGTCGATCGTCCAGGTCTCCACGGAGCCGGACCGGTCGATGCGCAGCGGGTCAGTCATCGCCTTCTCCTCTCGGGTCGGGGCCCATTGTCCCGGGGGGCTCGGGGGTCCGGTGCACCGGTACGTGCCGCCCGCCGCCGTACCCGAGTGGCCGGCGGGGCGGCCGGGCCACCAGGTCGGCGATGAACAGCCTCCGGGCGAGGGCGACGAGCAGGCCACCGGCCCCCATCGCGGCGGCGGCCCCGACCCAGGCGGCCCCCCACCCGGCGGTCGAGACCGCGGCCCCGAACAGCAGCGGGCCGGCCGACCCGCCGACGAAGGCCCCGGCCTGCAGCACCCCCGAGGCCGCCGCCGGGGCGTCCCGCCCGATGCGCACCACCGCGAAGATCAGCAGGCCCGGCCACGACCACCCCACGGCGAAGGCGACGACCGCGGCCGGCACCACGGCGGCCGGGAGCGGGACCGCGAGCGCGGCGAGCGCCACGCCCCCGAGCACCATCTGCACGCTCACGACGGGCAGGTTGCGCCCGTGCCGCCGGTCGGCGAGGTGCCCGCCGAGCAGCCGCCCGCCGACGTTGAGGGCACTGCCCACGGCCATCAGCGACCCGGCCTGGCCGGTGGTCAGCCCCACCTCGAACCCCCAGGCCGCGACGTAGGCGCCCAGCGAGTTGGCGGCCGCGCTGGCCAGCAGGATCCCGGCCATCGTGACCAGGAGGGGTCCGCGCGGGGGCCGGTCGACCGGGCCACCGGCCCGCAGCGTCGTACGCCGCCCCGCACGGCTGCGGAGGCCGGCCACGGCCACCGCGACACCCGCCAGCGTCGTGAGCACGTACGGGGAGCGCCACCCGGTGGCCCCGAGGGTCGGGACCGCGAGCCCGGCCAGCATCACCGCGGTGGGCACCGCGGCCTGCTTCACGCCGAACCCGAGACCCCGGCGATGGGCGGGGATGGCGGTGGCCATGGCCAGGTTCGAGGTGAGCTGGCAGGCCGCGTTGGCGACCCCGAGCACCGCCATCGCGACCAGCAGCACCACCCAGGACCGGGCCGCGAGCACGACGGCGAGGCCACCGAGCGCGCACAGCAGGCCGGCGAGCACGGTGCTGCGGCGCCGCCCCCAGCGGTCCACCAGGCCACCGGCCGCCAGCGCGGTCCCCGCGGCGGCGGCGAAGAAGGTCGCGACGGCGACCCCGAACCGCAGCTGGCCGAAGTCCAGGTCGGCCCGGATGGCGACCGACTGGGCGCCGAGGAGGAAGACCGGCAGCGTGCCCAGCGTCGTCAGCGCACTGGCACCGAGGATGCTCCAGGCCACCGGAGGGACCGCGGGCGTGCGCACCGGCCCAGCGTACGGACGGCGGGGCCGGCGTGACCCCTCCCCTCCCAGGTCGTTGGTCCTCCCAACGACGTGGGAGGTCGATTCCGTGAAGATCCGCACCGCACTCACCGCCGCGGCCGTGGCGCTGGCCGTGGCCGGGGCCGGACCCGCGGCCACCGTGCCCGCCGCCACCGGGGCCACCGGGGCCGCACCCACCACCACCGAGGGGTGCACGCCCAGCGTCCCCGACCCCGGCGAGCAGGAGCCGGTGGACATCTGCTGGACCTTCTTCCGGCCGGCCGAGGCCAGCGCCCGCCACCAGGTGCCCGTCGTGCTGCACAGCCACGGCTGGGGCGGGTCCCGCACGACCGACGTCGAGTCGGTACGCCGTTGGCTCGACGCCGGCTACGGCGTCCTGTCCTTCGACCAGCGTGGCTTCGGCGAGAGCGGCGGCACCGCCCACGTGCAGCACCCGGACCTGGAGGGGCGGGACGTGCAGGCGATGGTCGAGGTCGTCGCCGAGCAGTCCTGGGTGCAGACCGACCGGCCCGGCGACCCACGCCTGGGCGCCATCGGTGGCAGCTACGGCGGTGGCTTCCAGCTCAACGGTGCGTTCCGGAACCTGATGGACCACGGTCGCCCGGTGTTCGACGCGCTGGCGCCGCAGATCACCTGGTACGACCTCAAGGAGAGCCTGGGGCCTGACGAGGTCCCCCGCTCGGTGTGGATCAGCCTGCTCTCGGCGATGGGCGCCGAGGCGCTCCCGCCGCACGTGCTCAGCGCCGTGGCCTCGGGCCTGGCCACCGGACGGTGGCCGGACGGGTCGGTGCCCGGGACCACGGACATGGACGAGTTCTTCGCCAGGAACGGCCCGAAGTGGCACGTGCAGCAGGGTCGCCAGCTCGACATCCCGGTGCTCTTCGGACAGGGAGCCACCGACACCCTGTTCCCCCTGCGGCAGGGGATCCGCAACTGGGAGCGTGCCCTGAGCCCGAAGGCCCGCCGGGACAGCATCTTCGTGAGCTACAACGGCGGCCACGTGCTGCCCGCGGTGCTGCCGCTGTCCACCGACCGGGTCGGCACCCCGCCCGGGGGCGTCTCCGCGGACCCGTGCAGCCAGGAGCTGGCCGGCGGCGACTTCGAGGAGCTCACCATCCGGTTCATGGACGAGCAGCTCAAGCGCGAGCGCACCGGCCTGACCGGCTACGGCCAGCTGCACCTGGGGACCGCGGACGGGAGCTCCTGCACCACCGTCGACTCCGCCGCGGCCGACCGCACCGTGGAGGTCGCGGACCTGGTCTCCCCCACCGGCGTCGGCGTGCCGCTGCACCGACCGGTGGCCATCGGGCCGGTGCGGGTCGCGGGGTCGCCGTACCTCACCGCAGACGTCAGCTCGCTCGGCCCGGACGCCCGCGTGTTCGTCGGCCTGGCCGTCGGCCGCACCCGCGGGACCGCCAGGGTCGTTCAGTCCAACCTGCTCCCGATCGACGAACCCACCCGGGTGCGCGGCCGGCGCCAGCGGATCGACCTGCCGGCGGTCTCGGTGGACGTGCCGAAGGGGGAGCAGCTGTTCCTGGTGCTCACCCCGGTCAGCGACACCTTCGCCGCGGTGGGGAGCCGGATCCCGGGCGGGATGGCGCTGCGGGACGTCTCGGTGCACCTGCCGGTCGCCGACTGACCCGTC
>CAZRKV010000142.1:5244-7196 GCA_964600305.1 uncultured Nocardioides sp.
CTCGGCCTCCCGGGCGCGGTGTACGCCGCGGGGCTCGTCGAGGGCTGGATCGCCGTCGGCCTCACCATCGGCGCGTGGCTCAACTGGACCTTCGTGGCCCCGAGGCTGCGCACCTACACCCAGGTCGCCGGGAACTCGATCACGGTGCCGAGCTTCCTGGAGAACCGGCTGCGCGACCGGTCCCGGGTCCTGCGGATCGCCTCCGGCGTGGTGATCCTGCTGTTCTTCACCTTCTACGTCTCCTCGGGCATGGTCGCCGGCGGCATCTTCTTCCAGAGCGCCTTCGGCAGCGACTACCGGGTGGGGCTGCTGGTCGTGGGGACGGTCGTGGTGCTCTACACGCTGTTCGGCGGCTTCCTCGCGGTCGCCTGGACCGACTTCGTGCAGGGCACGATCATGCTGATCGCGCTGGTGGTGGTGCCGATCCTGGGACTGTTCGCCGTGGGCGGCTTCGGGGAGGCGGCCGAGAGCATCCGGTCGGTGGACCCGGACATGCTCAGCCCGATCTCCGGCGCCACGACGCTCGGGGTCATCTCCGCCCTCGCCTGGGGCCTGGGGTACTTCGGGCAACCGCACATCATCGTCCGGTTCATGGCGCTGCGTGACGTGGCCGAGTCGCGGGAGGCCCGCCGCATCGGCATCGGCTGGATGGTGATCAGCCTGGTCGGCGCGCTGTCCACCGCCCTGGTCGGCATCGCCTGGTTCCAGCAGAACCCGGACACCGAGCTGAGCGACCCCGAGGCGGTGTTCATCGCCCTGGGGCAGATCGTCTTCCACCCCCTGGTCGCGGGCGTGATGCTCGCCGCGGTGCTGGCCGCGATCATGAGCACCATCTCCTCGCAGCTGCTGGTGAGCTCCTCGGCGCTGGTCGAGGACCTGTACCGGATCGTCGCCCGGAGGCCCTCGACCGGGTGGATGGTGATGCTCGGTCGACTCGGGGTGCTCGCCGTGGCCCTGCTCGCCGGTGCCCTGGCCTGGGACCAGAGCGACACCGTGCTCGGCCTCGTCGCCTACGCCTGGGCCGGCTTCGGAGCCTCCTTCGGCCCGATCATCCTGCTGGCCCTGCACTGGCGGAAGCTCACCTCCGCCGGCGCGATCGCCGGGCTGGTCACCGGTGCCCTCACCGTCGTGGTGTGGGGCAACATCGAGGCACTGACCGGCACGCTGTACGAGATCGTCCCCGGCTTCGCCGCCAACCTGCTGGTCGCCGTCGTGGTCAGCCTGCTGACCTTCAGCGAGGACGAGGAGTCGACGCGGCAGTTCGACGAGGCCGTGGTGATGGCCCGGCGGCGCACGAAGGAGCCACGTACGGGCTGAGACACCGCGGACGGGCCCGCGTGTCCGCGAGCCCGTCCGGTGCCGAAGTCCTGTGGACCTCGGGCCACGTGGCAGGTGAAGGATTCGAACCTTCGAAGGCAATGCCGGCTGATTTACAGTCAGCTCCCTTTGGCCGCTCGGGCAACCTGCCTGGGGCGCGCCCCACCCGACTTGGCCCGGCGAGGACGTCACGAAACAATAGCGCAGGCAGGAGTGCACACGAAAACCGCGGGCCGTCCCCGCCGGTTCGACCGATCAGGAGCAGGGCATGGCCGACAGCTCGTTCGACATCGTCAGCAAGATCGACCGCCAGGAGGTCGACAACGCCCTCGGGCAGGCAGCGCGCGAGCTCGCGACCCGCTACGACTTCAAGGGCACCGGCGCGAGCATCCAGTGGCGCGGCGAGGACGGCATCGAGATCGAGGCCAACGCCGACGAGCGCGCCCGGGCCGCCCTCGACGTGTTCAAGCAGAAGCTGGTCAAGCGCCAGCAGTCGCTGAAGATCCTCGACGCCTCCGAGCCCCGCCAGTCCGGCCAGGTGTCGCGGATCTCGATCACGCTGAAGGAGGGGATCAGCTCCGAGGACGCGAAGAAGATCTCGAAGCTGATCCGCGACGAGGGCCCCAAGGGCGTCA